>NZ_AKJO01000116.1:0-24783 GCF_000282295.1 Pseudomonas sp. GM33 | reverse complement strand
GATGAACCCCTCCACTCAGCCTTCCGAGGGGGCGGGTGGATCAAGATCAAGAGCTGCAGGCGAGCTAACGCTCGGCCTGATGAGTGGTGAGAAGCATGGGTGTACGCCGATCTGCTTTGCTCTGCTCTTCTGTGGGAGCGAGCTTGCTCGCGATGGCGGCCTGCCAGCCGACCAATTTCTTTCGAATGTACCCAGTCCAACTGTGGGAGCGGGCTTGCCCGCGAAGGCGGTCTGACAGCCGACCAATCTCTCGCAGGCATACCCGGATCAACTGTGGGAGCGAGCCTGCTCGCGAAGACGGCCTGCAAGCTGACCGAAATCTTGCTGATGTACTGAGTACCTGTGGGAGCGAGCTTGCTCGCGAGGGCATGCCGAGCCTAGGCGAGGCACCGAATGTCAGGGGCAAGAGCGTTTGGTTACTTTGCGCTTTTCAAAGTGACCCGCTGTAAGAGCGGAACCCTAAGCGGCCGTTACCGCAGAAACGGATAGGTACACCCTCAAAAATCCATGCCGCCTGACACAAAGCCATCGCGAGCAAGCTCGCTCCCACAGTGATCTTCAGTGGCCACAAGTCTCGAGTAAAACAGGGAGCTCAATGTGGGTCTGCCCGCGAAGACGGCCTGCCAGCAAGCACATCCCTTTCAGATACACCCCCAGAGACCAGTTCCGCAATCCCACATGGTCCGTTTGAGGGATGCCCGCCGCTTTGCGCATTGTTTGAATGCCAGCGTAGGGGCACTACACCCGCCCCGTTGCACGCGCGCCCCGGCGGATGGGGTGAACAAAGGAGAACAATAAAATGCTCAACCAAGACCTGATTCGCCAGCGTCTGAGCCAACGTGCCCGTGAGTTGGTGCCGATCCTGCGTGAACGCGCCCTGAATGCCGCGCAAGCCGGGCAGTTGCCTGAAGAAACCCTGAAGGATTTCCACGATGCCGGGTTCTTTCGCATCCTGCAACCCTCCCGTTGGGAAGGCTATGAGCTGGAGCCCAAGGATTTCTTCGACGTGCAGATGACCCTGGCCGAAGGCTGCATGTCCTCGGCCTGGGTGCTGGGGGTGGTGGCGATCCATAACTGGCAGCTGGCGCTGTTCGACGACCGCGCCGCGCAAGATGTCTGGGGTAGCGATTCCAGTGTGCTGATCTCGTCTTCCTATATGCCGGTGGGCAAGGTTGAGCGAGTCGACGGTGGTTTCAAGTTGAGCGGCCGTTGGGGCTTTTCTTCCGGCAGCAAGCATTGCGACTGGGCATTCCTCGGTGCGCTGGTGCCGGCGGAAGAGGCGGGCGGGGCGCCGGATTATCGGACGTTCCTGGTGCCGCGCAGTGACTACCAGATTCTCGACAACTGGAATGTCATGGGCCTGGAAGCCACCGGCTCCCACGACATTCTGGTGGAGAACGCCTTCGTTCCCGAGTACCGCACCCATCGCGCGCTCGACGGTTTCATGCAGAACAGTCCGGGCAACTCGGTGAACACTGCGCCCTTGTTCCGCCTGCCGTTCGGGCAGATTTTCGTGCGTGCGGTGTCGTCGTCCGCCATCGGTGCCCTGCAAGGTGCGGTGGATCAGTTTGTCGAGCACAACCGCGCTCGGGTCGGAGTCAATGACGGTCGCAAGATGGTCCAGGACCCGGCCGCGCAATCGTCGCTGGCCAATGCCATGGTCTGCGTCGACGAGTGCAAGACCGTGCTGCATCGCAACTTTGCCTTGATGCTGGGGCGCGCGCAAAAGGGTGAGCCGTTGAGCATGCCCGAGCGGGTGAAGATGCGTTACGACTCGGCGCTGGTGGCCGACAAGTGCGCCAAGGCGGTTGGCGACCTGATGTTCAACAGCGGTGCCTCGACGATCTTCCGCAGTCATGCGATCAACCGTGCCTTCCGCGACATTCACACCGGTCGCGCCCACGTCGCCAACAGCCCGGCCAAGTACGCCTGGAATCTGGGAGGCGTGAGCATGGGGCAGGACAGCAGCGACTTTTTCCTCTGATGCTTCCCTACAGCTCTTTTTCTATGAAACGGGCTAGTCCGTTTGCGTGATTCGAGCGCCCCGTCGATGCACGAGCATTGGCGGTAAGGCGAAGGTCTACGGCGCCGACTGCGCATCCAAATAAGCACAAGGATCAACCATGAAATTTTCCCTGATTTACGAAGCCCAGACGGTGGACTCCAGCCGCGAAGGCGACCGCAAGATTTTCCAAGACACGGTCGAGCAGGCCGTCCTCGCCGACAAGCTCGGCTTCGACACTTTCTGGTGTGTAGAGCACACGGCGCTGAGCAACTACTCGCACATGTCCGCGCCGGAAACCATGCTGGCTTTCGTGGCCGGTAAAACCGAGCGCATCGGCATCGGCCACGGCGTGGTCTGCCTGCCTCCGGCAATGAACCACCCGGTGAAAGTCGCCGAGCGCATCGCCACCCTCGACCTGCTGTCCAAGGGCCGTGTGCACTTCGGCGTGGGCAAGGGCGGCACCCAGCAGGAAGCCGGCACCTTCGGCTACGACCTGGCGACCTTGCAGCCGCAGATCGACGAGATGATGTACCTGATCCCGAAGATGTTCGTGCAGGACGAGATCGAGCACAACGGCGACTTCGTGCAGATCCCCAAGCGCCCGATCCATCCAAAGCCGTATCAGGACCCGCACCCGCCGATGTACCTGGCGTGCACCAACACCGAGTCGCTGAAGAATGCCGGCGGTCGTGGCATGGGGGCGCTGGTGCTGGGCTTCGGTGGCCCGGAAGAAATCGCCAAGAAGGTCGAGGTGTATCACACGGCCTACGACAACCGCGATGAGAAGAAGCAAGTGGGCTTCCGCCCTAACCGGCACATCGCCGCGCTGTGCCCGGCCATCGTGCTGGACGACAACGAAGAAGCGCGCCGCATCGGTATCCGTGGCCAGCGTTACTTCATGGAGTCCCTGGGCTACTGGTACGGCGGTGGCGAGCGTCCGGATCCTGAGAAGTGGAAGGACGACACCTTCGTCGACGGCAACGGCCAGAGCGTGATCAAGTCGCGCTTCGCCTCCGAAGAAGTCAGCGTCGACTTCTCCGACCCGACCATGGCGATGATGAACCCGAACCACGCCTACGGCACCGTCGAGGATTGCATCGGCTACGTGCAACGCCTGATCGACGCCGGCGCCGACGAGATCCTGTTCATCTGCCAGATGGGCACCGTGCCGCAGTGGGCGCAGCTCGAGACGCTGAAGAACATTGGCGAGAAGGTGATTCCGCACTTCCGCAAGGGCTGAAAGTTGACGCTAAAGGCGTGAACACCGCATCCCCCTGTGGGAGCGAGCTTGCTCGCGATAGCGGTCTTACATTCAGCATCGATGTTGACTGGTGTGGCCCCATCGCGAGCAAGCTCGCTCCCACAGTTGATCGCATTTCAGGCCTGGCACGGACGTCAGGCCAACTTTCCAACGGGTCCCCAAGGCCCGTTTTTTTATGCCTGCCGAATAAGATTGAACACCACATACCCCTTGTAGGAGCGAGCCTGCTCGCGATAAACCGGAGAACGCCGCGTGGTGTCAGACTTGCAGCGTTATCGTTGACGACCATCGCGAGCAGGCTCGCTCCTACAGGTTATTGCGCAAGTTCGCGTTACCGATTTGGCCTTTAAACGTGGGCTGTTTAACGGCTGTCAGTGTTACTTGATGAAAGCTACAACGCCTTGCGTCGTTGCCTACAGGTACGCCAGAATCCGCCGGCTTGTGCGCCTTGGGGCCGCTCGGTAACTTGATTCGTGTCACTGCCCATCAGTGATCGGGTTTAGTCGCCCGTGGTCAATCGAAGCGCATTTGCATCCAGACAGTCAGGTCATTTCATGCCTGCACTTTATGGTAGCTGTGCGCAGGGCGCCTTCGGGCGCGCCGGTTTCGATTCTCCCCGGTCGACTAACCTGCGTACAGCTGCCACCTCTCGTTTAGTCGCAAGTCGGTGACGGCTCCACATTATTGGAGAGTCGTAAATGTTCAAGGTAACGCCCAATCCGCCGGACACCGATCCGGCATCCCCATACGAACCCGATTCAAAAAAACTCAACGAAGCCGCCGAGCGAGCCCTCGCTTCCCACTTCCCCTCGACCGCCGACATCAAGGCCACCCCTCGAACAATCAGCACGCTGTTCAGCGTCGACCCAGAGGCCACGACCGAAACCCTGGTGGTCTATCTGGTCGAGACGTTGGCCTCGGTGGATGTGATGGTGCATCAACTGGTGGATCATCTGGAGGGCGGAGACCGCAATGCCCTTCTGGGCATTTCCAACAGCGTCATGCTCGCCGAAATCACCGCGAACCGCGTGCTCGATCAAATCGAACCGGTCGCATAAACCCGCCACACCATTGCCCCCTGTGGGAGCGGGCTTGCTCGCGAAGAGGCCCGTACATTCAACATCTATGTTGACTGACACACCGCCTTCGCGAGCAAGCCCGCTCCCACAGTTTATTGCGTGAACCCCATCAAATCCGCTAGTCCCATCGGACGATGTTGCCCCTCCCCGAACCCGTTTGAATAGGCCTTACATAAAGTCTCCCCCGGCAGTCGCCGAAGGGCGGCACCGCCTGAGTAAAACGAGGAGTGCATCCATGGATATCCGCGGTCTGGGTTACGTCACCCTGTTATCCAGCGACCTGGCGCAATGGCGCCACTACGCAAGCCAGGTGCTGGGCATGATGGTCAGCGGCGACGATGAGCTTTTGTACCTGAAAATGGACGAGCGTCATTACCGCGTGCTGGTGCAGAACAGTGCCGAGAACGGTTTCGGTGCCTGCGGCTGGGAAGTGGCCGGCAAAGCGGCCCTGGAACAGGCGGTCAGCGAGCTGCAACAGGCCGACGTGCAAGTGACTCGTGGCACCGCCGCCGAGGCCGAGCTGCGCAAGGTTCAGGAACTGGTGCACTTCAGCGATCCGGATGGCAATCGTCACGAAATTTTCTGGGGCCCGCTGCAGGACTTCGCCCGTTTCGTTTCGCCGGTGGGCGTCAAAGGTTTTGTCACCAACGACCTCGGCATGGGCCACGTGGTGCTGCCAGCACCCGCCTTCGAACGCTGCCGCGACTTCTACGAACAGGTGATGGGTTTCGGCCTGTCGGACCTGATGAAAGTCCGCTTCACCCCGGACCCGGCCGAGCCGCAAAAGCGCATCCACTTCCTGCATTGCAACAACGGCCGCCACCACTCGCTGGCGATTTTCGAGTGCCCGATGCCCCACGGTTGCGTGCACATGATGGTCGAGGTCAACGCGCTGGACGAAGTCGGCCGCGCCCTGGATCGCGTCCACGCCAACGGCGTGAAGCTGTCGGCCACCCTCGGCCAGCACACCAACGACCAGATGATTTCTTTCTACATCAAGACCCCGTCCGGGTTTGACCTGGAGTACGGCTGCGATGGCCTGGTGGTCGACTGGGACCGCCACACGCCGTTCGAAAGCACCGTGGTCAGTCACTGGGGCCACGACTTCAGTGTCGGTCGCCAATGAGGAACATGACGATGGACAAGCAAATGACCACCGCCGAGATCGTCGGCCAACTGCGTGACGGCATGACCATCGGTATCGGTGGCTGGGGGCCGCGCCGCAAGCCGATGGCGCTGGTGCGCGAAATCCTGCGCTCGGACCTCAAGGACCTGACTGTGGTCGCCTATGGTGGCGCCGATGTCGGCATGCTCTGCGCGGCCGGCAAGATCAAGAAACTGGTGTTCGCCTTCGTCTCCCTGGATTTCATTCCGCTGGAGCCGTACTTCCGCAAGGCGCGCCAGGAAGCAGCGCTGGACGTGATGGAAATCGACGAAGGCATGCTACTGCTCGGCCTGCGGGCGGCGGCGATGAATGTGCCGTTCATTCCGACCGCCGTGGGCCTGGGCACCGACGTGCTGCGCCACAACCGCCAGATCAAGTTGATCGCCTCACCCTACGCCGATGGCAAGGACTGGGTGGCGATGCCGGCGCTCAAGCTCGACGCGGCGCTGGTGCATGTCGACCGTGCCGACAAACGCGGTGTGTGCCAGATCAGCGGCCCGGATCACTACATGGACGACCTGTTCGTGCGGGCCGCGACCCACAGCTACGTGACCTGCGATGAACTGGTCGACAGCGACTACTTCCATCATGACAGCGCCCATGCCCATCAGGTGTTCTGGGAACGCAACCTGACCACCGCCGTGGCCCACGTGCCGGGCGGTGCACATCCGTCGTCCTGCGCGCCGCTGTACGGTTTCGATGTCGCGCACTTCAAGGCCTACAACGCCACGGTGCAGGCCGCCGATGGCTGGGAGGGCTACGTGCGCGATTACGTCGACTGCACCCACGAACAGTACCTGGACAAGGTTGGCGGCCTGGCTGCGATCCGTGAACTGCCGTTGCCGATTTTCTAAGGAAGCCTTCCGATGAGCACTACTGATTACAGCCTCGCTGAGTTGATGATTTGCGCCGCGTCCGAAGCCTGGCGCGAAGACGGCGAAGTGTTGGCCACCGGCATCGGCGTGATCCCGCGTCTGGCGGCATCCTTGGCCATGCTGACCAGCAACCCGCAACTGCTGATGACCGACTCCGAAGCCTACATGGTCGCCGAACCGGTGCCTTTGGGCGCACGCAAGGGCTACGAGCCCAAGCGCGACAGCTGGATGGGCTTTTCGCGAATTTTCGACAACGTCTGGGGCGGCAAGCGCCATGCACTGGTCGGCCCGACCCAGATCGACCGCTTTGGCCAGGCGAACATTTCCTGCATCGGCGACTACGCCAAGCCCAAGGCACAGATGCTCGGTGTGCGCGGCTTCCCCGGCAACTCGATCAGCCACGCCAACTCGTTTTGCGTGCCAAGCCACAACCGTCGGGTGTTCGTCGAAGGCGAGGTCGATATGGTCGCCTCGGTCGGCTACAACCCGGCCCGCCTGGCGCGCGGCTGGAGGCTGGACGACATCGATATCCGCCTGATCATCACCGACCTGTGCGTCCTGGATTTCCTCGGCCCGCAACGGCAGATGCGCATCCGTTCGCTGCATCCCGGCGTGACGGCGGCACAGGTCCAGGACAACACGGGCTTCGAGTTGAACGTGCCGGACGACTGCCCGACCACTGCGGCCCCGACCACCGAGCAATTGCAACTGATCCAGCGTCTGGACCCGCACAACCTGCGCGCCCTGCAGCTAAAAGACAACCCGCCAGGCCAGCGCTGAGCGCCCGCGTTTTCGGAGACAAGTGATGGCTGAACATAACGACAAGAACGAGGCCGAAGTGGTCCTGTACGAAGTGCGCGATGCGGTGGCAATCGTCACCATGAACCGCCCCGAGTACCACAACGCACAGAACTCGCAGATGACCTATGCGCTGGACGCGGCGTTTCGCCGGGCCTGCGATGACGATGAAGTGAAGGTCATCGTGTTGCGCGGCGCGGGCAAGCATTTCTCCGCCGGGCATGACATCGGCACCCCGGGCCGCGACGTCGACAAGAGCTTCGATCGCGCCAGCCTGTGGTACGACCATGTGAACAAACCGGGTGGCGAGTTTCTCTATGCCCGCGAGCAGGAAGTCTACCTGGGCATGTGCCGGCGCTGGCGCGAGATGCCCAAACCGACCATCGCCATGGTCCAGGGCGCATGCATTGCCGGAGGGCTGATGCTGGCCTGGGTCTGTGACCTGATCGTCGCCAGCGAGGATTCGTACTTCGCCGATCCGGTGGTGCGCATGGGCATTCCCGGGGTCGAGTATTTCGCCCACGTGCATGAATTGAACCCGCGCATCGCCAAGGAATTCCTGTTCCTCGGCGAGCGCATGCCGGCACCGCGCGCCTATCAGATGGGCATGCTCAATCGGGTTGTGCCGCGCGACGAGCTGGAACAACAGACCCTCGACATCGCCGGGCGCATCGCGCAGATGCCGCGTCTGGGCCTGCAACTGAGCAAGCAAGCGGTGAACAACGCCGAAGACCTGATGGGCAAGCGCGCGACCATGGACATGGTGTTCGGCCTGCATCACTTCGCCCACGCCCACAACGAACTGGTGTCCGGTGACCGCCTCGGCGGCTACGACGCCAAGGCCATGGCCAGTTCGCAACGCAAAACGAGCGGGGCGTGAGCATGGCGATTTCGTTGAATACCCGCCTGACCGAGCTGCTCGGTTGCCGCTACCCGATCATCCAGACTGCCATGGGCTGGGTCGCCGACCCGAAGCTGGTGGCGGCCACGGGCAATGCCGGTGGTTTCGGTTTTCTCGCCGGGGCGACCATCGAACCGCAGCAGATGGAAGCGGCGATCCTCGAAACCCGGCGCCTGACCGATCAGCCGTTCGGCGTGAACTTCCACATGTACCAGGCCAATGCCGGCGAGATCGTCGAGCTGGTGTTGCGCCACAAAGTCCGTGCGGTCAGCTACAGCCGTTCGCCGGGCAAGCAAATGATCAGCCGCCTGAAAGATGCCGGCGTGGTGTGCATTCCCACGGTCGGCGCGCTCAAGCATGCGCAGAAAGCCGTGGAAATGGGCGCCGATGCGGTGACGGTACAGGGCGGCGAGGGCGGTGGGCACACCGGTTCCGTGCCGACCTTGATGCTGCTCGATCAAGTGGTCAACGCAGTCTCAGTGCCGGTGGTGGCGGCGGGCGGCTTCAAGGACGGTAAGGGGCTGGTTTCTGCATTGGCCTACGGTGCCGAAGGCATCGCCATGGGCACGCGTTTTCTGATGTGCGCCGACAGCCCGGTGCCGCAGGCGACGTTGGCGCGTTACCTGGCGGTCAAGGACCCGGCGGCGATCATCATCAGCCGCGCCATCGACGGCATGCCGCAACGGATGATCCGCAACGAGTTGCTCGACCAGCTGGAAAACAGCGGCGGTCTCAAGCGCCTGTTGCTGGCCTTGCAGAGTGGTCTGGCCTACCGCCGCCACACCGGCATGAGCCTGACGCAACTGCTGACCAGCGCGCTGAAGATGCGCGGTGCCGGAGAGCTGACCGCCGCGCAAAGCATCATGGCCGCCAACGCGCCGATGGTGATCCAGAAAGCCATGGTCGACGGGCAACCGGCCGCGGGCGTGCTGCCCGCCGGGCAGATCGCCGCATCCATCGACAGCTTGCCCAGCTGCGCCCAATTGATTGAACAGATCGTCCGCGACGCCGAAGCGCGCCTGGGCGAGCTGTGCCGCCGTGTGTCGTAAGGGGCCATGCATTGTGAAGGAAGGAAACCATGAAACCATTTAGCGTCAGCATCGATAACGGCATTGCCGAACTGGTGTTCAACCGGCCACCGGTCAACGCCTTCAACAACCAGGGCTGGGCAGATATCGCCAGCGAGATCGAGGGGCTGGGCCGCAACAACGACGTGCGGGTGATCGTGATTCATGCCGAAGGTCGCGGCTTCTGCGCCGGGGTCGATATCAAGGAACTCGCTGCCGACGGCAACCTGATCGTCGCGGTGAACAAGGGCAACTACGACAGCTTCAAGGCCATCCACCGCAACCCGAAACCGGTGATCGTGGCCGTGCACGGCTTCGTGCTGGGCGGCGGCATCGGCATCTGCGGCGCTGCCGACATCATTGTCGCGTCCGAGTGCGCCACCTTCGGCGTGCCGGAAGTGGATCGCGGGGCCATGGGCGGCGGCGCACATTTGCAGCGCCTGTTTCCGGTGCAGAAAGTCCGCCACATGTACTTCACCGGCGAGCCGATCGACGCCGCCGAGGCTTACCGTCTGGGCGCCGTGGAACGGGTGGTCAAGCGTGAAGACTTGCGCGAAACCGCGTTGCAGATCGCCCGTACCATCGCCGCCAAGAGCCCGGGCATGATCAGCCTGGCCAAGGAAGCGCTGACCGGCATCGAAGACGGCAATCTGGAAGACAAATACCGCTGGGAGCAGGGCTTCACCCTCGAAGCCTACCGCTCACTGGACTCTCAGGAAGCACGCGACTCGTTCGTCGAGAAACGCGATGCCCGATTCAACGGCTGAAGGCATATCCATGGACCTGACTTATACCCCGGCCCAGCAGGCCTTTCGTGCCGAGGCGCGAACCTGGCTGGCGGCCAATGTACCGAGTGAACCGCTGCAATCGTTCGACACCGAACAGGGCTTTGCCGAGCACCGCGCCTGGGAAGCCAAGCTCAACGAAGGCCGTTGGGGCATGGTCACCTGGCCGACCGAACTCGGCGGGCGCGGCTGCGACCTGATCGAATGGCTGATTTTCGAAGAGGAATACTACCGTTCCGGGGCGCCGGCACGGGTCAACCAGAACGGTATCTTCCTGCTCGGTCCGACCCTGATGGAGTACGGCAGCGAAGAACAAAAGGCACGGTTTCTGCCGCGCATGGCCACCGGCGAAGACATCTGGGCCCAGGCCTGGTCCGAACCGGGTGCCGGTTCCGACATGGCGGCGATCCGCTCCAAGGCGGAACGGGTGGGTGACCACTATGTGATCAATGGCCAGAAGACCTGGTCGACCCGCGCGGTGTGGGCCGATTGGGTGTTCGGTATTTTCCGTACCGATCCACAGTCCCAGCGCCATCACGGCCTGACTTTCATCCTGCTGCCGTTGAATACACCGGGCATCACCGTGCGCCCGATTCCGCAGCTCAACGGCTTGCCCGGATTTGCAGAGATCTTCTTCGACGACGTCAAGGTGCCGGTGGAAAACGCCCTCGGCGGCGAAGGCATGGGTTGGCACGTGGCGATGTCCACCGCCGGTTTCGAGCGCGGTTTGTTGCTGCGCTCGCCGGCGCGTTTCCAGGAAACCGCCAAGCGTCTGGTGCAGCTGTACCTGGCCAACCGCGAGCAGGCCGACCGCGATCCGGCCATCGGTGAGGCGGTGATGCGCGCCTGGCTCGATGCCGAGGCCTACACCCTGAGCACCTACATGACCGCCTCGCAACTGGTGCAGGGCGGCAAGATCGGGCCGGAGTCGTCGACCAACAAGATCTTCTGGTCCGAACTCGACCAGCGCATGCACGACACCGCCATGAGCATTCTTGGCCTGCGTGGCGAGCTGCTGCCGCACGCCCCGGCCGCCGGTGACGTCGGCCATTGGCTGGACGGTTTCCTGTTTGCCCAGGCCGGGCCGATCTACGCCGGCACCAACGAGATCCAGCGCAACATCATTGCCGAACGCATGCTCGGCATGCCGCGTGCCTGAGGAATAGACCATGGACTTTAGTTTCAGCCGCGACCAACTGCTGTTTCAGGACAACGTCCGCAGCTTCCTGATCAACGAAGTCACCCCGGAACGCATTCGCGAACTGTGGCAGAGCGACAGCGGGCGCAGTGAGCGGCTCTGGGCGCAACTGGTGGAACTGGGCCTGACCGCACTGACCGTGCCCGAGGCGCAGGACGGCATGGGCATGAATGAATTGGATTTCGTGCTGATTGCCCAGGAATGCGGTTATGCCGGTCTGCCCGAACCGCTGGTGGACACCATGCTGGTGGGCGTGCCGTTGCTCGCCGCCCTCGATGAGCAACACGCGACGTTCAAGCAATACTGGTTGGCGCGGGTCGCCGAGGGCAGTGCACGTCTGGCCGTTTCTGAACCGGGTAACCCGCTGGTCAGCGATGCCCATGTTGCCGATCTGCTGTTGCTAACCCATGGCGATGAAGTGCATGCACTGGAGCGCGACGCCGTGTGCCTGACCCGCAATGAGTCGGTCGACCCGAGCCGTCAACTGTTCCAGGTCGAATGGACGCCGACTTCCGCTACTTGCGTGGCCAGCGGCGAACAAGGAAGGCAACTGTGGGCAGCCGCCTTCAACCGTGGCGCCCTCGCCAGCGCAGCGCAATTGCTCGGGCTGGCCAAACGCATGGTCGACCTGGCGGTGGACTACACCTTCGAGCGCAAGCAGTTCGGCAAGCCGGTCGGCTCGTTCCAGGCGGTCAAGCATTTGATGGCCAACGTCGCGGTGCAGATCGAGTTCGCCAAAGGCCCGCTGTACCGCGCCGCTTATGCGCTGGCCGAGCAGCAACCGGGGCAGGACGTGCTGGTGTCCCACGCCAAGCTGGCAACGGCGGAAGCGGCCATGCTGGCGGCGAAGAACACCATCCAGGCCCACGGCGCCATGGGTTACACCTGGGAAGTCGACCTGCATCTGTTCATGAAACGCGCCTGGGCGCTGGACAAGGTCTGGGGCGATCGCGGTCGTCACAAAGGACGGATTCGCGCGGCGTTGTTCGACGGCAACCCGGCGCTGGGTGCGGGCAGTATGTTTTAACCCGTCAGTAAGAGTGACGCCCCCCCCTGTGGGAGCGAGCTTGCTCGCGATGGCGGTGCGTCAGATGGCATCAATGTCGGATGTGTCGGCCTCATCGCGAGCAAGCTCGCTCCCACAGGTTTTTCGGCGCTCTCAATACCAGATTTCAATTTCTTCACCGAGGTAGACCATGCCTGAAGCCTATATCGTCGACGCCCTGCGCACGCCCACCGGGCGGCGCAAGGGTGGTTTGAGCCAGATCCACGCCGCCGACCTGGGCGCCCACGTATTACGCGCGCTGGTCGAGCGCAATGACATACCCGACGAGGATTACGACGATGTGATCTTCGGCTGTGTCGACACCATTGGCCCGCTGGCCGGTGACATCGCCCGCACCAGTTGGCTGGCGGCCGGCCTGTCGCAATCGGTGCCGGGCACCACCATCGATCGCCAGTGCGGTTCGTCCCAGCAAGCGGTGCACTTCGCCGCCCAGGCGGTGATGAGTGGCACCCAGGACGTGGTCATCGCCGGTGGCGTGCAGACCATGACCCAGATCCCGATTTCCTCGGCGATGATCGTTGCCGAGCCCTTGGGCTTCACCGATCCGTTCAGCGGCTCCGAAGGCTGGGTGCGGCGCTACGGCGCGCAACCACCGACGCAGTTCCGTTCGGCGCAGATGATCGCCGAAAAGTGGGACCTTTCCCGGGCGCAGCTCGAAGCCTATTCGCTGGAGTCCCACCGACGGGCCTTGCAGGCCATCGAGCAAGGCCGCTTCAATCGCGAGATCGTGCCGTTGGCCGGTGTGCTGCATGACGAAACGCCGCGCCAGACCAGCCTGGAAAAAATGGCCGAGCTGGAATTCCTGTTCGGCTGCGACAGGGTCACCGCTGCGGTGTCGAGCCAGACCTGCGACGCGGCCAGCGCGATGCTGATCGTCTCGGAGGCGGCGCTCAAGCGTTACGGCCTGACGCCACGGGCCCGCATCCATCACCTGAGCGTGCGCGCCGAAGACCCGATCTGGATGCTCACCGCGCCGATCCCGGCCACCGCCTACGCGCTCAAGCGTGCCGGCATGAAGCTCGAAGACATCGACCGGGTGGAGATCAACGAAGCCTTCGCTTCGGTGGCCATGGCCTGGTTGAAAGAGACCGGCTATCCGCACGAACAGACCAACGTCAACGGCGGTGCAATTGCCCTCGGTCATCCGCTGGGCGCTACCGGCACCCGTTTGATGTGCAGCCTGCTGCATGAACTGGAGCGCAGCGGCGGACGCTTCGGTATGCAGACCATGTGCGAAGGCGGTGGGCAGGCCAATGTGACGATTATCGAACGCTTGTAAACCAGGATGTACACCGATCCTGTAGGAGCGAGCCTGCTCGCGATGGACTCAAGAACGACGCGGTTATTCAGATACCCCGCGTATTCGTTAACGACCATCGCGAGCAGGCTCGCTCCTACAGGAAATTGTGGCGAGTAGTGATGAATTTGAAGGATTTAGAACATGAAAATCTGTGAAAACCGCGTCGTGATCATCACCGGCGCCGGCGGTGGTCTGGGCCGGGCCTACGCGATGGCGTTCGCTGCCGAAGGCGCGAAAGTGGTGGTCAACGACATCAACCACGAAGCGGCCCTGGCCGTGGTCGGCGAAATCCTCGGCCAGGGCGGCAGTGCCGTGGCCAACAGCGACGACATCACCCGCTACGACTCGGCAGGGCTGATCGTACGCCAGGCCATCGAAACCTTTGGCGACCTGAACGTGGTGGTCAACAACGCCGGCATCTGCCGCGACCGCATGTTCGCCAGCCTCAGCGAATCCGACTGGGACGCCGTGGTGGCCGTGCACCTCAAGGGCCACTTCTGCATTTCCAGCCACGCCGTGAAGTACTGGCGTGAGCAGGCCAAGGGCGGCGCCAAGGTCGATGCGCGGATCATCAACACCAGTTCCGGCGCCGGTTTGCAGGGTTCCATCGGCCAGTCCAACTACGCGGCGGCCAAGGGCGGTATTGCCTCGCTGACGCTGGTGCAGGCGGCTGAACTGCGTCGTTACGGGATCACCGCCAACGCCCTGGCGCCGGCCGCGCGGACCGGGATGACCGAGCAGGTGTTCGCCGACACCATGAAAAAGCCTGAAGAGGGCTTCGATTACTTCGCCCCGGAAAACGTCGCGCCGCTGGTGGTGTGGCTGGGTTCCGAGGCGTCCGCCGAGGTGACGGGGCAGATGTTCGAAGTCGAGGGCGGCAAGTTGTCGATCGCCGATGGCTGGCGCCGTGGCCCGCAACTGGATCGGCAGGGCCGCTGGGCGGTTGGCGAGATGGGCGATGCCGTCGCGCAACTGCTGACGCAAGCGGTCCCGGCGGCCAAAGTGTACGGCAGCTGAAAAAGACCGGTCTCAGATGGGCGGCGCACGGCTATAATCGGCCAAAATCGAACCCCTGTGGGAGCGAGCTTGCTCCGGGCGGCGTTCCGACGATGGACTCCAGCGCGATGCGTGTATTCAGACAGAACGCGTTATCGTTCACGTCCATCGCGAGCAAGCTCGCTCCCACAGGTTTCCCGCGATCTTCCCGTCATCACACGAGACCTGCCATGACCATTTCCCTGTACGACGCTTCCGTGCCTGTTTTCCAGCAAATGCTCAACGCCCTGAGCGATGTACTGAAAAAGGCCGAGGCTCACGCCACCGAAAAAAACATCGACCCTAACGCCTTCCTGCAAGCGCGCCTGTTCCCGGACATGTTCCCGCTGGTGCGCCAGGTGCAGATCGCCGTTGATTTCGCCAAGGGTGTTTCTTCGCGCCTGGCCGAAGTTGAAGTGCCGAAGTACGACGACACCGAAACCACTTTCGCCGAACTGCAAGCGCTGCTGAGCAAAGTTCTGGCTTACATCGGCGAGTTCACGCCGGAGCAGATCAACGGCAAGGAAGGCATCGAGATCGTCACCCGTCCGGGCACGCCGAAAGAGAAGCGCTTCAGTGGCCAAGCCTACCTGCTGACCTACGGCCTGCCGCAGTTCTTCTTCCACGTCACCACCACTTACGCACTGCTGCGCCACAATGGCGTGGAAGTGGGCAAGCGCGACTACATGGGCGCGTTCTAAACCGCCCAGGTACAAAAAAGCCCGCCAAGGTTCACGCCTTGGCGGGCTTTTTCATACACGCATATGTTTCAAATACACCGCTGACCCTGTGGGAGCGGGCTTGCCCGCGATGGCGGTGTAACCTTCAACATTGATGTTGACTGACCCACCGCTATCGCGAGCAAGCTCGCTCCCACAGGGATTTGTGTCAGGCCAGGCGTTCTGTTTTTGCCTCTTCACCCAGGCAAGCCGCCGCGGTGAACAGCACATCGGTGGACGAGTTCAGCGCGGTTTCCGCCGAGTCCTGCAACACGCCGATGATGAAACCGACCGCCACCACCTGCATGGCGATTTCGCTCGGGATGCCGAACAGGCTGCAGGCCAGCGGAATCAGCAACAGCGAACCACCGGCTACACCCGAAGCGCCGCAGGCGCAGATCGCCGCGACCACGCTCAGCAGGATCGCGGTCGGAATGTCCACGGTGATGCCCAGGGTGTGCACGGCCGCCAGGGTCAGCACGGTGATGGTGATCGCCGCACCCGCCATGTTGATGGTCGCACCCAGCGGGATCGATACCGAGTAGGTGTCTTCGTGCAGGCCCAGGCGCTTGCTCAGTTCCAGGTTGACTGGAATGTTCGCCGCCGAACTGCGGGTGAAGAAGGCGGTGATGCCGCTTTCGCGCAGGCAGGTCAGCACCAGCGGGTACGGGTTGCGGCGCAGTTTCCAGAACACGATGATCGGATTCATCACCAGTGCCACGAACAGCATGCAGCCCAGCAGCACGGCCAGCAGGTGCGCGTAGCCGATCAAGGCGCCGAAGCCTGAGGTGGCGAGGGTCGAGGCCACCAGGCCGAAGATGCCCAGCGGAGCGAAGCTGATCACCAGGCGCACGATCACGGTCACGCCGTTGGACAGGTCGCCCAGCACTTCACGGGTGGTGTCGCCGGCATGGCGGATGGCGATGCCCATGCCGATGGCCCACGCCAGAATGCCGATGAAATTGGCGTTCATCAGGGCGCTGACCGGATTGTCGACCACGCTCAGCAACAGGCTTTGCAGCACTTCGCCAATCCCGCCCGGTGCAGTGACTGCAACGTCCTGGGTCGACAGCACCAGGCTCGACGGGAACGTCATGCTGGCAACCACCGCGACCACGGCGGCGGCGAAAGTGCCCAGCAGATACAGGAACAGAATCGGCCGGATGTGGGTTTCCTGGCCGTGCTTGTGGTTGGCAATCGACGCCATGACCAGCACGAACACCAGAATCGGCGCGACGGCTTTCAGCGCGGAGACAAACACTTTGCCGATGAACGCCGTGGATTTGGCCACGTCGGGGGCAAACAGGGCCAGGGCAATACCGGCGATCAGGCCGATCACGATCTGCGTGACCAGGCTCAAGCGTTTAAGGCGGTGCAATAGAGAAGGGGATGAAGCAGTCATAAAACAGCATCTCTGATTTTTTATTAATGCATGGTTTCGCAGGTTTGCGGCAACAAACAGGGCAGGCCGCAGGCAGGAAACCGAGAAGGAAACACAGGGCTAATGCCAGCGTTGATTCCTGTGGCGAGGGAGCTTGCTCCCGCTGGACTGCGCAGCAGGCCCATTTTTTGGGGCCGCTTTGCTGCCCAGCGGGAGCAAGCTCCCTCGCCACGGGTTCAGTGTCTCGACTAACCGATCGGACACTAACCACAGGGTGTACTTTTTTCAGGGCGCGGACTTTATCACAGCGCAGGTACGATCCTTCAGACCTGTGACGAACTGGCCTTGGTCTTCAACGCGAATTGCAGGTTCGTGCAACCGCATCCGAAAACACTCTGTTAAGATTCGCCATCCTCATTTTCATGTCTGCCAGTGGGCCTTCGGGCTATCGCTGGTGTCGTCGTTTTCTGGAGTTGTGCATGCGGTTGTTGCCCATTCTTCTGTTGTCTGCCGCCGGTTTCACGGTGCTGACCACGGAATTCATCATCGTTGGCCTGTTGCCGGCGATCGCCAGGGACCTGGAGGTCAGCATCCCGCAGGCCGGTTTGCTGGTGACCTTGTTCGCTTTCACCGTGGCCGCGTTCGGGCCGTTCCTCACGGCCTGGTTCGCCCGCTTCGAACGGCGCAAGCTGTTCATCTCGGTGCTGATCCTGTTTGGCCTGGCCAATACGCTGGCGGCGCTGGCGCCGAACATCTGGGTGATGGCGTTTGCCCGGTTGATTCCGGCGCTGGGGCTGCCGGTGTTCTGGGCGCTGGCCAGCGAGACGGCGGTGGACATCGTCGGGCCGGATTACGCCGGTCGCGCCATCGCCAAGATCGGTTTCGGCATTGTCTGCGCCACGGTGTTCGGCATTCCGGTGGGCACGCTGATTTCCGATGCGTTCGGCTGGCGCAGTGCCTTTGCGATTCTGGCGGTCATCGCCTTTGCCAAGGCGTTGCTGCTGTTTATCTACTTGCCCAGGACCAATCTGCACCAGCATCAGGTGAGCTTCCTGTCGCAGTTCAAGATCCTGCGCAGCCCGCTGATGCTCGGTCATGTGCTGTTGTCGGTGATCGTGTTCAGCGGCATGTTCACGGCCTATACCTATCTGGCCGACATCCTCGAGCGTCTGGCCGGCTTCAACGGCACCGTGGTCGGCTGGTGCCTGATGGGCTTCGGCGCGGTCGGGTTGATCGGTAACTCCCTGGGCGGCCGGGCGGTGGATCGGAATCCGCTGATGGCGTCGATGATGTTCTGCGCGTTCATGATTGCCGGCCTGGTGGCGCTGGTGCCGAACATCCATTCGCCGCTCGGTCTGGCGGCGGCGATGGGCATCTGGGGTGTGACTCAGGCGGCGTTGTTCCTGGTCAGCCATGTGCGCCTGATGAAAGCCGCGCCCGAAGCGCCGGCATTTGCCGCGTCGCTGAACATCGCCGGGGCCAACCTCGGCATCGGCCTGGGCGCGATGATCGGTGGCCGGGTGATCGACAGCGTCGGTCTGCAAGGCCTTGGCTTTGCCGCCGCCGCTTTCATTCTGGCTTCGATCCTGCTGGCCATCGCTCTGATGACGTTCAAGCCGCGCGAAGCGGTTACAGCGCTGTAAACAGCTCGCGTCGGGCACCTTCGGTAATGGCGACAATGCCGGGGTGCTTGACCTTGCGCTCCACTGAGATGGCATAGAACGACTCGCTCACCGCGTCGGTCTGGCCGATCACTTGCACGCCATACTGGCGTTGCACTTCATCGGCAATCACGCTCGGGCCGATGAAGATCCCGCTGCCGGATTGGCCGAAGGCCTGCATCAGGGCGCTATCGTCGAACTCGCCGACAATCTGCGGCTGGATCTGCTGCTCGGCGAACCAGCGCTGCAAACGGCTGCGCACCACGGTTTCCGGACCGGGAATCAGCAGCGGCGCACCGTGCAGGTTGCGCGGGAAGTCCTGACCGAAGCGTGCCGCCAGCTCAGGGGTGGCGAAGAAGCTGATTCCGCACTCACCCAGTTTCTGGCTGTAGCCCTTGATGTCCAGGTGCGACGGCATCGGGCTGTCGGAGATCACCAGGTCCAGGCGCTGGATCGCCAGGTCGGCCAACAAACGTTCAAGCTTGTCCTCGCGGCAGGTGATGCGCAGCGGTTCGCTCAGCTCCATTGTCGGGGCGATCAGGCGATAGACGATGGACTTGGGCACCACGTCGGCCACGCCGACGCGAAACAGAATCTGCTGTTCATTGGGTTGTGCCCGCAGCATCAGTTCCAGTTCGCCACCCAGCTGGAACATTTGCTCGGCGTAGGGCAGTGCCTGGCGTCCGGCCTCGGTCAGTTCGAGTTGCCGTCCGACCCGCCGAAACAACTCGATGCCAAACGTCTGTTCCAGCAATGAAATCTGCCCGCTGATGGTTTGCGGCGTGAGATTCAGCTGTTCGCAGGCGCGCACGATGCTGCCGGTCTTGGCCACCACCCAGAAGTAATGCAGTTGTCGGTAATTGAGCATGGCGATCTACAGTTCGTAAAAAACGAAGTATAACCGGTAAAAATACGAATTTTCCTGAAGTGTTTGCTTCCCTAGAATGCATCGCTATCAACGGGCCATCGTTTCGGTCCCGTTCGTTCTATCGAGGGAAGCATCATGAAAATTAAAGCCACGGCGCTGTTGATCACATCTTTACTGGTATTGGCCGGTTGCGACCAGGCCGAGAAAAGCGCTCAACAGTTGATGGGCAAGGCCGCCGAAAGCGCCAAACAGGCGATTGACGATACCCACAAGGCTGCCGAACAGGCACTCAACGATGCCTCCAGCGGGTTGCTCAGCAAAAAAGAATCATCGGAAAAAGAATCGGAAAAAACCGAATCTTCCTCCCAGGAAATCTAAACCGTATTACAACGAGTCAGGACTGACCCATGGACTACCTTTTACAACTTGCCGCCAGCCCCACTGCCTGGGTTGCCCTGGCCACCCTGGTGGTGATGGAAATCGTGCTCGGCATCGATAACCTGATCTTCATCTCGATCCTGACCAACAAGCTGCCCGAGCAACACCGACAGAAGGCGCGGCGCATCGGTATCGGCATGGCGCTGATCCTGCGATTGGGCCTGCTGAGCACCATCGCGTTCATCGTCCAGTTGACCGCTCCGGTGATCGAGATTCTCGGCCACGCGTTTTCCTGGAAGGACATGATCCTGATCGCCGGTGGTCTGTTCCTGTTGTGGAAGGCGACCACCGAGATCCATCACAGCATGGACCCGGCGCCGGATGATCCGACGTCGAAGACATCCACCGTGACCTTGGGCTTTGCTGCGGCGATCGGCCAGATCCTGATGCTGGACATGGTGTTCTCCATCGACAGCATCATTACCGCTGTCGGCATGACCGAGCATTTGCCGATCATGATCATCGCGGTGGTGGTGTCGGTGCTGGTGATGCTGTTTGCGGCTGATCCGCTGGCCAAGTTCATCAACGACAACCCGACGGTGGTGATGCTGGCCCTGGGCTTCCTGATCATGATCGGCATGACCCTGATTGCCGAAGGCTTCGGCGCCCATGTACCGAAAGGCTACGTTTATGCGGCCATGGCATTCTCGGCTTCGATCGAGGTGTTGAACATGATGTCCCGCCGGGCCAGGCAGAAGCAGGTCAACGCTGACGCTTGACGGTAGATGAATACGAAACGGCCGCCTGAACCCAGGCGGCCGTTTTCGTTTGTGTGAGGAAAGTCAGTGAGCGTTGGCGTGTTGGCTTCGCGTCTGGTCCGCCTCTGGCACCGTGACGGGGGGGGCAGGGTGATGGTGGCGGCGAGTGATGCGCAGCACGCCCCACAGCATGGCGGTGGCTACTGCCAGCCAGCTGCCAATCAACATCGCAATGATCATGGTCAGGCTCATTTGTGCCTCCTCTTTGCCCTGCTGCGGGCACACGCGCTTCGCTGTCGTCTCTTTAGCAATCAGTCTAGCCCTTGATGCATTTCAGACTATTGACCGAAAGTCGGCAGTCACCAACCAGTTCGCTCTATCGAATGCACTCGACTACCGTTTAGAGCTATACCCGGGCAGCGCGGCGACCTATGATCGACGACCGAGCCGGGGATGGGGTTGCCTGGCGTCTGAACCTGAACAAGAGAGAGCTGATGGTGCGGGTATTTTCTCGAATTTTGTCGGCCATGTTGATGGCCGGTTGCGTGGCAAGTCTGGCGGGCTGCGCCGGGAGTGTTGCGCCCGAGATCAAGCGTTTGCCGGAGCGTGTCGAGCTCAGCGGCCGATTCTACCGGGGCGATGCGTATCAAAGCGGGCCGCAGGTGCTGGCCAGCATGCTGTCCCAGCAGGGCATCGTGATTACTCCAGGCCTGCTCGAAAAGCCCTTGCATTTGCCGGGGGGCGAAGCGCAGTTGCAACAGAACATGCAGAACCTGGCCCGCGAGTACGGGATGGTGGTTTATCCCCTCGACAGCAACCTTGCTGCCTTGTTGACGCAGGTCGCCGCCGGTTTTCCGGTGATGGTGCGCTTCACCGAGGGCTCGGCGATGTGGGCCGAGCCGCGTTACGCCATTCTGGCCGGCTACAACCGCCAGAAGCAGACGGTCCTTTTGCGCGCAGGGATGGATCGCCGCGAACTGATGAGCTTCAGTGCCTTCGTGTCGGCCTTCAAGGACGCCGGTGGCTGGGCCGTGCTGATCCAGAATCCGACGCAAATCCCGGCTCAGGTCGATCACCAGCGTTGGCTCAAGGCTGCCAACGATCTGGCTCAGGCCGGTCAGGAGCAGGCTGCCGCGAAGGCTAAAAAGGCCTTGGCCGCCCACTAAGTCCGTTGGTCACCCGGCGGGCACCATCGCTCGCCGCCAGCCTCTGATCTTCAAGGGCCCGGATCATTGTTCCAGGCCGAGATCAGGAGGCACCCATGGCTCACTCCACAACGCCCGTCGGTCCGCACTCGTCTGAACATTCCTCTGGCGATGAGCTGGGTTTCGATCCCGATTCCCCGGACCTTGCCGACCCTCAGGTCGACCCGATCGGGCCCGCCAAGGCACCGAGGGATGTAAAGCCGGGTGACAACCCCAAGGCTCCGGCCAAGCCCTACGATCCACTGGGTGATCTGAAGCATTAGGTCCAATGGAGGTGTGTATGTCTACCGATTCCAGTTTCGACGACAAACGTCCTGAAACAGTCCCCACGACTCCCGAGCAAAGCACTGACCCGGTGATGGATCCGGACAGCCCGTTGCGCGATCCCCTGGCGCGGCCAACAGTGGTGCCCACTGAAAAGCCGAAGGGTTGGAGAGATCCAAGTACCGGCGACGGCATCCCGGATGATGACCAGATGCCGCTGCCCAACGACTGAATAGCCGGTAAAAAAAGCCCCGAGTGATCGGGGCTTTTTCATGTGTCTTCAGCAAGGTTACTTCGACGCTTCAACCACGCCGGTCTGCCGCTGCTTGAGGTTCTTGTCTGCCTTGTACTGCAAGGCTACGGAAGGCACGTCCGCGCTCTTTCCGCTCTCCACCCAGTTACGCATGCGCGTGGCATCGGCAAAGTGGGTGTACTTGCCATAGGCGTCAAGGATCACCAGGGCCACCGGGCGGTTGCTCATTCGGGTCACCAGCACCAGGCAGTGGCCTGCTTCGTTGGTGAAACCGGTTTTTGTCAGCTGGATGTCCCAGTCCGGCTTGCGGACCAAATGGTCGGTGTTGCGGAAACCCAGGCTGTAGTTCGGTTTACGGAACGAAACGGTCTTTTCCTTGGTTGTACTCAGCTCGGTCAGCAACGGGTACTTGTGCGCGGCGATCAACAGCTTGCTCAGGTCGCGAGCAGTGGACACGTTGCGCGGGGAGAGACCGGTTGGTTCGACGAAATGCGTGTTGGTCATGCCCAGTGCCCGGGCCTTGGCGTTCATGGCCGCGATGAACGCGGCATAGCCGCCCGGATAGTGGTGCGCCAGAGTCGCGGCGGCGCGGTTTTCCGAGGACATCAGGGCAATCAGCAGCATTTCCCGGCGCGGCAGCTCGCTGCGCAGCTTGACCCGGGAGTACACGCCTTTCATTTCCGGTGTGTCGCTGATGTTGACGTCGATGAATTCGTCCATGTTCTGCCGGGATTCAACCACGACCAGACCGGTCATCAACTTGCTGACGGAAGCGATCGGCACCACCACGTCAGGATTGCTGGCATAGATGACTTTGTTGGTCTGCATGTCCAGCAGCAGGGAGCTGCCGGAAGCAAGCTTGAGTGTCTTCGTATCTCGCGGCGCTGCGGTGGTCTCGTCAGCACTGGCGAGGGGCGTGAGGAAAGTCCCTGTTACTGCAAAAAATAGGCTCAGGATGGAAAGACGGATTTTCACGCTGGCAGACTCACAAAGTGTTGATAAGCCGTTTTGTAACGGGCTATTTCTTAAAAAGCGCGACATTCTGGAGTATGGCTGAATAACTGTCGATGGTTGTTCAAACAACAGGCGAAAGTCCTGAGAAACATGAAAAAAATGTCATTTTCCGTCGGGTGGTCGAGCGTGTTTTGCAGGCAAAAAAAACCCCGCCAAGGGCGGGGCTCTTCGATTCGCTGTCAGCGTCTGCGGTGAAACTCAGCTGTGCAGGGTTTCAGCGGCGTACAGGGTGTTTTCCAGCAGGCAGGCACGGGTCATCGGGCCAACGCCGCCCGGCACCGGAGTGATCCAGCCGGCACGGGGCAGGGCGGTTTCATAGATCACGTCACCGACCAGCTTGCCATCGTCCTGGCGGTTGATGCCGACATCGATCACGATCGCGCCTTCCTTGATCCATTCGCCCTTGACCAGGCCTGGCTTGCCGGCGGCGACGACGACCAGGTCCGCACGGCCGACATGCCCGGCCAGGTCCTTGGTAAAGCGGTGGGTGACCGTCACGGTGCAACCGGCCAGCAGCAACTCCATCGCCATCGGGCGGCCAACGATATTGGACGCACCGACGACCACGGCATTCATCCCGTAAAGATCGACCCCGGTGCTTTCCAGCAGGGTCATGATGCCTTTGGGGGTGCATGGGCGCAGCAGCGGGATACGCTGGGCCAGGCGACCGACGTTATAAGGATGGAAGCCGTCGACGTCTTTGTCCGGACGAATACGTTCCAGCAGTCTGGAGGCGTCCAGGTGTTCGGGAAGCGGAAGCTGGAGCAGAACGCCGTCGATCGCAGGATCGTCGTTCAGGCGATCGATCAGCTCGGTCAGCGCTTCCTGAGTGGTTTCGGAAGGCAGGTCATAAGCTTGGGACAGAAAGCCGACCTCTTCACAGTCTTTACGCTTGTGCGAGACATAAACCTGAGAGGCAGGATCGCTACCGACCAGGATCACCGCGAGGCCGGGCGTGCGCAGGCCTTGCAGGCGACGCTCGGTAACACGTTGGGCGATCTGCTGGCGCAGGCTGGCGGCGATCGATTTGCCGTCGATTAGTTGTGCAGTCATTGCGCGTGATTAACCATCGAGAGGGGAAAAAAAGAGAACGCATTCTCGCATGTCATGCGGTGAGGGCAAAGGCGCTTGGTCTGCAAATTCCCCTAACTCCTTTAATTAAATGAATTTTTTTTAAAAAGGATTTGACGACCTTCGGGTGGCTCTATACTATTCGTCGCACTTGTCGGGCACAGCCTAGCACTGGTTAAGAAGGTTGAGCAGGATTACGGTTCTGCGAGACTGGAAAGCACTTAGTTTGTAGTCCTCCAAGGGTACAGCTAACAAGGCGCCCGTAGCTCAGCTGGATAGAGCATCCGCCTTCTAAGCGGATGGTCGCAGGTTCGAGTCCTGCCGGGTGCGCCATTAGGCAGCTTTGGCACAAGTAACGCGATATGGTGGGCGTAGCTCAGTTGGTAGAGCACGGGATTGTGACTCCCGTTGTCGTGGGTTCGATCCCCATCGTCCACCCCATATTTCGAAAGGCGCCAGATTAACAGTCTGGCGCCTTTGCTTTAACGGCTTCATCCGCGGATGTGGTGGAATTGGTAGACACACTGGATTTAGGTTCCAGCGCCGCGAGGCGTAAGAGTTCGAGTCTCTTCATCCGCACCAAATAAAGCTTCAATCAGGCTGTTGGCCTGGCTGGAACTTAATAAAGAAGTTGTTTGGCTTCTTTAACAGGCAATATGGTGGGCGTAGCTCAGTT
>NZ_AKJO01000115.1:0-20101 GCF_000282295.1 Pseudomonas sp. GM33 | reverse complement strand
GACGCAGGGCGGTGTGCAGGGCCGGACGGCCCTCGGAAGCATTGACGATTTCGCCGTCGAACAGCGATTTGATCGCGCCCTTGAGGTCGACTTCGTTGGCCAGGCCCACCAGCAGATTGCGGGTCTCGGCGTTGATCAGGTTCTTCGAGTAGTCGAGAAACAGGCCGCAACTGCTGAGGGTGAATTGAGTAAAGCGCTGCGGATCGGCATTGAAGGCTTCGCGCATGCTGAAATCCTGCATGGCTTGGCGGTGGTCATTCAACGCTTGCCAGGCGGGCAGAGCGGTAACGTCGTGAGGAGTGCGGTAATACGCCATCGCTTCGGGTTTCCTTGTGCAAATGTCGCGAGGTCACGTCAATGTGCCTGGCCGCGACTTTCACACCGCGGCCGTGCAGGGCAGGCCTTTAACGGCTGCACATCGCAGCGGCAATCTTCTCCGCCACCATGATGATCGGAGCATTGATATTGGCCGTCGGTACGCGTGGAAGGATGGAGCCATCGACCACTCGCAGGCGACTCACGCCATGCACGCAGCCTTGGTTGTCGGTGACAGCCATATCGTCGACACCCATGCGGCACGTACTGGTGGGGTGGTGCTCGGTATTGGCTACCTGGCGTAACCACGCGGCCAACTCGCTGTCCGTCGCGTTGAGCCCGGGCGTGTCCACCGATTCGCCGCGATAACGCGACCAGGCCGGCTGTTCGACCATTTGCAAGGTTTTGCGAATGCCGTCGACCATCTGCGTAACATCCCGTTGATCGGTCAGGTAGTTGAAGCGAATTACCGGCTTGTGGCGAGGATCGGCCGACCGCAGCGTTATATTGCCGCGACTGTGCGGGCGCATCTGGCTGACGAAGTACTGGAAACCGTCGGCGATGTGCACCTTGCCGGACTGGAAGTCCGCGAGGAAGGGCAGGAACTCATGCTGCATATTGAAGTAGTCGACATCGTCGCTGCTCTTGAAGAACGAGCCCACTTCGAAGAACGGCGTTGCCCCCAGGCCTGTCTTGAACAGCGACCATTGCACCCCGAGCTTCAACCGTCCCAGAGTATTGAGTTCTTTGCAGATGGATACACCCGCGGGTGATTTGAAGCGCAATGGCGCGACCACATGATCCTGCAAATCGGCGCCGACGCCGGGCAGGTGCAAGCGCGATACCACGCCATGGGCGGCCAGATCGTCACGGTTGCCGATACCCGACAGCATCAACAGGTGAGGGGAGCCGATGGTGCCGGCGCAGAGCACAACTTCACGGGCGGCGTGAATGACCTTCTGTTCGCCTTTGTGCTGCACCGTGACGCCGTTGGCGACGCTGCCGGTAAGGTTCACGCGTTTGACCAGGCAATTGGTCAGGACCGTCAGGTTCGGCCGGCGGATTGCCGGTTTCAAATAAGCCAGACTGGTGCTGCAGCGCACGCCATTGCGGATGGTGGTCTGCGTGACATGCACGCCTTCCTGATTGCCGCTGTTGTAGTCACCGGCGTCATCCAGGCCGAATTGCTGGCCTGCGTCCAGAAACGATTGATACAGCGGGTGGTCAGCCTTGCTGCGCACTACGGTGATCGGGCCGTCCGCACCGCGCGCAGGGTCTGCGCCATTTTCGAAGCTTTCCATCTTGCGGAAGAACGGCAGACAATCGGCAAAGTCCCAGCCGTCGACACCCAGCGTGCGCCAATGGTCATAGTCCTTTTCGCTTCCCCGGACATAGACCATGCCGTTGATCGATGAACTGCCACCCAGGCAGCGGCCCCGTGCCTGGCCGATCACCCGGTCATGCAGCTCGGGCTCGGGTTCGCTTTCGAACTTCCAGTTGAATACATCGCTTTCAATGGGAAAGGTCAGGGCGGCGGGCATCTTGATGAAAATGCTCTTATCGCTGGGCCCGGCCTCGATCAGGCAGACCGTGACGCTGGAGTCTTCGGTCAGCCGGTTGGCCAGGACACAGCCTGCCGATCCTGCACCGACGATGACGTAATCGAATTCGTTAACCTTATTGACCATCTTGAATAACCCGGTAAAGACATGTTTGGCTGAAACAGCCCCGTGGATCCGGGGCTGCCTTGAATCGAGGCGTCAGGCTTTACGTGCCGCAGAAAGGCTCGCCGCGGGTGACGCTTGTTCCGACAGCGCGTCGGCGCGGCTGTCGTTCTCCACCACGTACTTGGACAGTGTCTTCCAGGTGTTGCTACCGCTGCGTTTGAGGTGCACCAGGCGCCACAGACCGAGGATCATCAGAACGACAAAGGCGATGGGGGCATAACCCACCGGAGGCTCCGGCAGCGGCACGAGCGAGTAGTAAAGAACGGTGAATAGCGCGATGGTCGAAATGATCGGGAAGAGGATATGCACGATGACATTCAAGTCCTTTCGCATCACGGTGGTGAAGAAGCGCGCGACACCAATGTTGCCCATGAAGTAGACGAACACGTAAATGATGGTCGCCAGTGTCGCCAGCATGAAGAAGGCCTGGTCGGGTTGCATGAACGTGCCGCCAACCAGCGCGACGATCAACGCCAGAATCGTTTGAGTCAGGATCGCGGTGTGCGGTGTGCGGTGCACTGGGTGAACCTTCTTCAGCCAACCGGGAATCGCTTCCGCGCGGGCCATGGCGTACCAGTTACGCGTCGAGTCCACGGTGCAGGCAATGCACACCGCGATCCCGGAGTTGAGTAGCGCCAGCAGAATCAGAATCCAGCCGTTGCCCCACAGACGGTGAGCAACGGCGAATGCAGGGCTGTCTTTGGAGTCGGCCAACGTATCAAGGTGCGCAATGCCCCAGCCTGTCTGAATACCCCAGGCGCAGAACACGTAATAAACACCGAGCAGAATCAGCGAGCCGATAATGGCTTGCGGGATGACCTTGCGCGGATTGCGCGCTTCTTCGGCCACAGCCGCTGCGCCTTCCCAGCCTGTGAAAGCGAAAATCGACAACACCACCGCCAGGAAAAAACCGTGGGAGCTGGTGCTGTTGGCCGGGTTGAAACCCTCCAGCGATACGCCGCCTTCACCGGGAGACATCAATCCGCCGACCGCCAGCGCAGCGATGATCAGCATCTCCACCACCGACAGTACGGTGAGCATCTTCCCGGACGTCTTGATCCCTTTGTAAGCGATGAAACCGACGATCAGCAGAATGGCCGCCGCGATGTACTGCCACGGAATGTTGATTCCGTAGTTCTTGCTGATTTCCGTCTGTAAAACGAAACCGGTGAAGGCGGCCAGACCGCCCGGGATCAGGGCCACAATCCAGGAATAGAGCCAGCCGACCATGAACCCGGCGCTCGGACCGACCGTCGCGCTGACGTAGGTATAGAAACCGCCTGCGGAGGGAAAATGCTTGCCCAATTGCGCCAGGGACACGGCGACGATCAAACCGATGATAAAGGCCGCGATATACGCCGAGGGCGCGCCGAGGCCCGCTTGCTGGGTATTGAATGCAATCGTGGTGAGCACGCCGACAGCGGGGGCGATCTGGGCAATGCTTTGCATAAGCACGGTGACCAGACCGACAGAGTTACTTTGCAAACCGGTGGCCGGCGCCGAGTGGGGGTGATCGTCGTTCATCGAAATCTCCTCATCTTATTGTGGTACGAGGAGCGGTAGTGCGCACCGAGCCTCTGACGACACGAGTATCTGTGCGCGATATCGTGCAGTCAATACCCTATAACGTGTATTTTGTCGCTGAGGCCGGGATTTATTTATGTTTTATGGCGTGTATGTGTGCATTGACTGCACGAAAACGTGCATATAGGATTGAAAAACACACACATAGATTTTGGAGTTTCCTGATGTCTTTTTCTGCCAGTCCCTATGAATTCGATATTAACGATCAGGTTGCCGCGCTGGATGATCAGCTGGCTTATGAGCTACCGGCAGCCTTGGCTGAGCTGGACCTGGCGGACTATGACCGCATCATTCTCACCGGCATGGGGTCTTCCGATTACACCGCACTGCCGATCGAGCGGGACCTGGCTGCCTGTGGCTATCCGGTGTGGCGCATCGATGCGGGACGCTTGCTGGATTTCCCGCAACTGATCACCCCCAACACGTTGCTGTGGGCGACTTCTCAATCAGGTATGAGCGGGGAAATCGTCACCCTGCTGTCGCAGTTGACCGGGGCAAAAAGGCCCAAAACCATCATCGGGGTCACCAACGCAGAAAACAGCACGCTGGCGCAGGCTTGCGATATTTTGGTGGCGCTCAAGTCCGGGGACGAGGCGACAGTCAGCTCCAAAAGCTACATCAACACCCTGGTCGCGCAATACCGCATAGCCCTGGCGTTGCGGGGCGAAAGTGAAGCACCGCTACTGGCGACCCTGAACGGTTTCCGGCAGCACATGGCGAGCCTGATCAACGACCGCCAGCCTGTTCAACAGCTGACCGACAACGCATTCGATAATGCCGAGCCACGCCTGGCATTGGTAGGTATTGGCGCAGACGGTGCCACGGCGATGACAGGGGCATTGATACTCAAGGAAGCCTGCAAGGTCATGGTCGAAGGGTATTTGGGCGGAGAGTTTCGCCACGGGCCACTGGAAACCTCAGGCCCGGGAATGATTGCCGTATTGATCGGCGACGGCACTGACAGCACCCTTGAAACCCTCGCCCAAGACTTGCTTGCCAACGGCACGACGGTGGTCACCATCGGACCAAAGGCTTACGCTCAGAGCCAATTGTTGCCCACCGCCGGGCATGATGAATTAACCCGGCTGATTGCCGGGATTCTGTATGTTCAGCACTTTACAGTGACCTTTGCGCGAGCCCGGGGTCTGGTTCCGGGCGAATTCCTCTATGGCAATAAAATCACGGTGAAACTATGAGTGGGGCAGGTGAGGGTGGCGTTCGGGCCGGTGTCGACATCGGTGGCACAGGCATTCGCGTGGTAATCCTCGAGGATCGTCGTGAAATCGCCGCTGTCACGCTGCCCACATCGTCCTTCGAACGCTTCGAGCGCCACCATCGCTCGTTGGAGCTGGCTCGCCGCATCCGCGCACTTGTGCCGAATGACAAGACACTGATGTCGTTGGGGATTGGTGCCAGCGGGCCGGTGGATACTGTGGCCGGTGTCATCGAAAACCCCAGCACACTGCCGACCTTTTCCGCATTGCCGCTGGTGGCGGATTTGTCGGCGCATCTGCAGGTGCCGGTGCGTATCGATAATGATGCGGTGACAGCGGCACTGGGCGAGTTTCATCTGGGGGCCGGGATCGACAGCCGCAGAATGCTCGCCGTGACGCTCGGAACCGGTGTCGGCGTCGCCTTGCTGATCGGTGGACAGCCGTTGCGAACGGTTAGCGGCGCACACCCTGAAGGCGGGCATATTCCCGTCGGTCACTCGGACACGCCTTGCTACTGTGGCGTGTCCGGTTGCTGGGAAACCCTGGCGTCACGCACCTGGTTGCAGGCCGAACTGACAAGGTTGGTGCCCGGGATCGCCTATGAGCAGCATGACCTGGGTTTCTATCGAGACCTTTGTCAAAACGATACCCGGATCGCCCGGCTGTTTCAGCAGTACGGGCATCAGGTCGGCCGGGGCCTGGGGGCGTTGATGTCGCTCTATGGGCCGGATCTGACCGTGTTGAGCGGCAGTGCGGCGCAGCTTTTTCCGCTCTACGAAGACGCGGTCCAGGCTTCGTTGGTGCGTTCAAAAGGCTTCGAGTTAAGCACTCGCATCGTGATATCCGCGTTGGGTGACGGCGCGGGTGCGATGGGCGCCGCGCTTCTGTTTTGACGTTCGGCTCCTTTGCGTTCAAGGGGTTAAATGGCTACTCTTTGCACGCAATCGTGCAATCCCTTTCAGTAAATGAGCAGAAAATGACAGCGTCCGAACGGCGGCTCCAGATCGTGGAGCTCATAAAAGAACGTGGCTATGTCAATGCCGCCGAGTTGTCCGAAATGTTCTCGGTCGACAGTTCCACCATCCGCCGGGACCTGTCATTCCTGGAGAACAGCGGCAAACTGATTCGTACCCACGGCGGCGTGCTCCCTTCGCAGGATGCCGATCAAGGGGATACGCCGTACAACGTGCGACGCAACATGCATGAGCAGGGCAAGGCGGCCATTGCCCGGGCTGCGCTGGACTACATCCAGGACGGTCAATCGATCATTCTCGATAACGGCTCGACGGTGTTTCAGTTGGCGCTGGCCCTGAAGGCGCGCAAGAACATCACGGTCATTACCAATGACCTGATGATTGCGATGCAACTCTCCCAGCACCCGAGCATTACGCTGCATGTCGCCGGCGGCATGATGCTCAACAATGTTTTCACCCTGGTGGGGCCTGACACCGTGCAGAAGTTCGAGAACATCCACACGGATTGGGCGTTCCTCGGGGCTGAAGGCGTGCATCCGGAAAGTGGCATCACCAATATCAACACGGTCGAAATCCCGATAAAGCAAGCGATGATCGCCTCGGCGAATCAGACCATCGTCCTGGCCGATAGCTCCAAGCTCGGATACAAGGCCTTTTCGCATGTTTGTAGCCTGGACGCGATTACCAAAGTCATTACCGATGATCAGCAGACCATCAAGCATCGCCATGCTTACGCAGACAAACTTGAAGTTGTACCGGTCCGTAAGGTTACAGGTGAAGTGATTTCGTAGCCCATTGTCGACTCCTGGGCAGCAGCCGACAGATGACATTGCAGGCACCGGCTTTTTTCAATCGCCTAGCCGACGCTGATCTTTCCCTCCCGGCCGTCTCGTCATTGTGTGTTCGCCTCTATAGCGTCCGCTACTCAGTTGGTATGCGCATCGTTTCGTTTCGATGGCAGTTCGGGCAGTACTGTTGGAAGCCACAGCGAAATACATAGATCACGATTGCAAAAAAAGCGCTGACGTTGTGTAAGCGCTGAGGTAACAGGGCCTGGCCAGCGTCCTTGAATTGTGCGCGAGATCGTGAAATCGAGTGGTTATAGCAGCGGTATGCTATAGCTCACGAACAAGCGATTCTGCTCCTGGTTGCGGGACGCCTCGCTGTTTGATTTGCCGTTACGCCAGCCAAACCCAAGCCCCTTGAGAGGACCGGACTGCAACGCGTAGTCGAGACTGATGTCCCGCTCCCACTCCTTCTGGCTCGAGCCGGTAGTGGTCTTGATGTTGTCGCCGCTGAGGTACATGACCGAGGCTTTCAGGCCCGGCACGCCGAGGGCGACGAAGTCATAGGCATACTGACCAAACACGGTGCGTTCGCCGGCACGAGTGAAGGATTGAATCAGGCGGTCGGTGTACAGGTACAGACTGGAGCCGCCAGCACCTTTGTCCGGCAGCGCGCCTTGATTGAGCTGAGTGAAGTTACTGCCACTGGACACGCTTTGGTAACCGGCGGTGACGGCGTGGCCACCCAGGGTGTAAATCAGCGCAGCGCTCCAGGTCTGGTTGTCGATCTCGCCATCATTGCCTTGGGTGTAGCCGCTGATCCGGTACCCAGACGTGCCGTCGCTGTTTTCACCTGACGAATCCGTCTTGAAGTAGCGCAGGTCAGTTTTCAGCGATTGACCGTCCGCGATCGGCCAAACGTGAATCAGGCCGAAAAATTGCTGCGAGTAATAGTCGTCCAGGTGGGCGTAGTAGTATTGCGCGGTCAGGTCCTTGGTGACTTTCCAGTCGCCGCCGGCGAAGTCGAACTGGTTGCTCTCGCGTACACCACCCAAGGCCGCCAGGCCGGTCTGATCGCTGGAGCCCCGACCGGTGGCGTGTTCGATCCGCCCACCAATCAGCGTCAGGTCCTTGAACTCGCCAGAGGTCAACTGGCCGCCTTCGAAGGTTTGCGGCAGCAAGCGGCCGTCGTTTGACACCAGGATCGGCAGCTTCGGTAGCAGCGTGCCCAGGCGTAGTTCGGTTTTCGAGATTCTAGCTTTGCCGGTCAGACCCAGACGGCTCCACTCATCCACGGCGTTGTTGTCGCTGTCTGACGGAATCATGCTGCTGCCGACGTGACGCCCCTTGCCACTGTCCAGTGTCACGCCGAGCAGTCCCAGCGCGTCGACGCCAAAACCGAGCTGTCCGTCGGTGTACCCCGACTTGTAGTCGAGCATGAAACCCTGCGCCCATTCTTCGGTTTTCGAAGGGGCGACGCTGCCGTCACGGTTGTCATTATTGAAGTAGAAGTTCTTCAGACCCAGGTTGGCCTTGCTGTCACTCAGGAAGTCCGCATGTGCCTGGGTGGTTAGTGCAATAGCACCCAGCGCGAAAGTGGCAGCCACTTTATTTCCTTTCATTTGTATCGACCCTTTTTTGTAGTTTGAAGTTGGGAGTGGATGAACGGGGGGCCCCGCAGGAGCGAGTGCCGGCAATGAACGTTGCGTGTTGGGCGGTCGGGGGCAGCGACAGGCAAGCCCGTTCCGAAGACCAATGGGTGCATTCGGGACGGGATTTTTTAGGCGTGACCGATGAAGTTCAGATTTTGTCGATTGCAACGCCGTGGTTGTTTTTCCACATCAGCACCACGGCGCTGGCGATAATGGCGACCACGATCAGATAGATGTTGAACATCCAACCAATGTTTTCCGAGTACAGCCAGGTTGTCAGGTACGAGGCTGTGCCACCGAACACTGCGACGCCTAGAGAAATGCATACCCCGAACATACGGGTGCGATAGCGGGTCGGAATCTGTTCGGAGATCGACGCCGGTTTGCAACCGGTGATGAAGCCCACCAACAACAAGCCTGCGGTTTGCGTAACCATCAAGGTCCACGGCTCATTGGAAATCAGGCTCCACAGAGGGAACAGCGTGGCAGCAATACCGAGCAACGAGATCAGCGCAGAAATCTTGCGTCCCCACTGATCGGAGAGCCAGCCCGAGACCGGCAGGAATACCAGGTAGATGACCTGTGCAATGCAGCTCATGGTGAACGCACTGCGCGGGTCCATGCCTTTGATGCTGATGGAGTAGATCGACGCCGATGTGACCCAGGTGTAGTAGGTCAACGTGGCACCGGCTTCATAGAGAAACAACCGAATGCCATGTTGAATGATTTTGCCGCGACTCCAGGCCGACTCGGGTGAGACACCCGCGGCGTTTGGGCTGTGCTCGCTTTCCATCATGTTGCGGCGCAACCACAACGCGAAGACGGCCAACAGACCACCGGAGGCGAACGGGATGCGCCAGCCCCATTCCTGCATTTCACTGACGGACAGCAGTGACGTCAGCAGCGCCATGTAGAACGTCGCCAGTAACGATCCGCAGCCAACGGCGATAAACACGGTACTTGACCACAGACCCCGACGTTTCGGCGGGGCGATTTCGGCGATGTAGGCATAGGAGGTGGTGGTCTCGCCGCCATGAGCAAAGCCTTGCGCCAGTCGGGCCAACAACAGAAGCGCCGAAGCCCAGCTGCCGATGGCGTCATAGGAAGGAATAAAGGCAATCAACAGGCTGGCACTGGCCATCAGCAGCATAGTGCTCATGAGCACCGTGCGCCGCCCCAGTTTATCGGCGAGGATGCCGAAGCAGATGCCGCCGAGAGGCCTCAACAGAAAACCGGCTGCAAACACGGCCAGGGTATTGAGCAGGGCAGAGGTGGCATTGCTTTTATCGAAGAGTGCCGCGGCGATGTAGACCGATGCAACGGTGTAGATCGTCCAGTCGAACCACTCAAGCAGGTTTCCCACGCCGGTGGCCATCAATGACTTTCTGCGCAGTGTTGTACGGGGTGTTTTGGCCTGCCCGATCGAAACGTCGGGTATGGTCTCGGTAATATTATTCATTGTTGGCTCCGAGATGTTTCATGAACCACGGTATGTGGTGAGTAACGATGGGTTGCATAGGGCTTGCTGAAAAAAACGAGATTCCCATCCAGCAAAAATCCCCTGTAGGAACGAGCGGTGCGGCGATCCGGCTTGCCCGCAAAAGCGGTCTGATGTTCAGCATTGATGTCGATTGACATACCACTCTCGCGAGCAGGCTTGTTCCCACAGTGACAGGGTGGATGTCAGGCGTTGATGTGCGCCAATGCCACTTCTTCGATGCCGGCCGCATCGAGCTTGTAGTGTTCGTACAAGTGCGTCGGCGGGGCGATCAAACTGTATTCGTCGTAGATGCCGTGGCGCTTGAGCTTGACGCCGACGCCTTCGTCCGAAAGCACTTCGGCTACCGCAGCGCCGAGACCACCGAGGACGTTGTGCTCCTCTACGGTCATCATGCGTTTGCTGCGAGCAGCAGCGCGCAGGATGGCGTCACGGTCGATCGGCTTGATCGACGCCATGTCGATCACCCCCACGGAGCGTCCTTCGGCGTTCATTTTGCGAGCGGCGGCCAGGGCCGCATGCACGGTGATGCCGCAGGCGATGATGGTCAGTTCTTCACCCTCGATATGCTCATGGGCCTTGCCGAATTCGAAGACCACACCGTCCTCGTAAACGATCGGGTCGCGACCGCGACCAATGCGGAAATACACCGGTTTGTCGTAGGTGGCGGAGGCCTTGATGGCAGCGACCAGTTGCGCACCATCCGCCGGCGAAACCACGGCCAGATCGGCAATCGAACGCATGGTGGCGATGTCTTCGGTGGCATGGTGCGAGGTACCGTAGAAACCCAGCGAAATGCCGGTGTGGTGCCCGATCAGACGCACCGGTTGCGCCGAATATGCGACGTCCATGCGGATCTGCTCGCAGCACAACAGGCCGAGGAACGAAGCGAAGGTCGCCACGAACGGCATCACTCCACAAGTGGCCAGGCCGGCTGCGGCGGTGACCATGTTTTGTTCGGAGATACCGAACTGCAGGTAACGCTCGGGGTACTGGCTGGCGAACTTGTTTAGGCCGTTGGAGTACTGCAAGTCAGCCGAACCGGCCATCACCGGGTAGCCGGCCTGGGTCAGTTCAATCAGTGCATCAGACAAGTACGACAGGCCCGGGTTGAGCGCGTTGAGGCCACGGTACTGCCAGGAATTGGGGGAAAGAGGGGCGTTCATGTTCAGATCTCCATGGCTTCAATTTCAGCGATAGCGCGTTTAGCGTCTTCCGGGTCAAGGTAACCAAGGTGCCAGCCTGGCTCGGTCTCCATATAGGAAACGCCTTTGCCCTTGACGGTCTTGGCGATGATGCAGACCGGTTTCTCACGGCGTTCGTCAGCCTTCACCCGGCGCAGGGTTTCGGTCACTTCGGCGATGTTGTGCCCGTCGATCACATGCACTTCCCAGCCGAATGCCCGCCATTTTTCGTCCAGCGGTTCGATGCCGATCACGTCGTCCACCTGTCCGTCGAGCTGGAAACCGTTGCGGTCGACAATCGCGATCAAATGTTTGGCGTTGTGGTGAGCGGCGCTCATGGCCGCTTCCCAGACCTGGCCTTCCTGCATTTCGCCGTCTCCAAGCATGACGAAAACGTCATAGACTTCGCCGGTGAAACGCTGGGCCAGGCACATGCCCAGGCCACCGGAGAGGGCGTGGCCGATGGAGCCGGAGGAGAAGTCGATGCCGGGCACTTTGCGCATGTCAGGGTGATCCCCCAGAGGGCTGCCCAGGCGGGTGTATTCATCGAGCCACTCCTTGGGGAACACCCCCAGGTCAGCCAGGATCGGGAACTGACCTACGGCGGCGTGCCCCTTGCCCATCAGGAAGCGGTCGCGGCCCGGCCATTTCGGCTCTTCGGGACGGATCGTCATCACGTCGTAGTACAGCGCCGAGAACAGTTCGGCGGCGGAAAACACCGAGGTGTAGTGGCCGGTCTTGGCGATTTCGATCAGGCGGATGGTTTCAAGGCGAACGAACTTCGCGCGGTTCTTGAGCATCTTGACGGCCTCGGCAGAAGGCACAAAATTGCTGGCTTTCCACTGTTCGATCTTTTTGCGGGGTGTAGACATCTCTACCTCCAATCACAGGCATGAATTTGTTGAAATTGAATCTCAGTGGTACGGGTTGAACTTCAACCGGGTGGTTGCGGGTTCAACGGGTTTTCGGTGCGCGGTCAGTGGCTGCGGCCTTCCAGGGCGCGCATGGCACCGATCAACTCGTCGCAGGTCAGCGGACCGCCCGAAACCGAGACGAAGTTGCGTGCATGGGGAGCTTTGAGGGTGGGCTCGGCCACTTGCATCAACAGCGCGTCGTCGATGTTCGATACGCCCAGTTCGGCCAAGTTGCGAGGCAGGCCGATGCGTTCATAGAAGCTCAACATGTCACCCATGAGTTCGGCGTCGCGATCCTCCAGAACCAGCTGCACCAGCAAGCCGTACGCCACTTGCCAGCCGTGGACTTGTTGCTGCGCACCGGGGATTTTCGACAGGCCGCGGGTCATGGCGTGGGCAATCGACAGGCCGCCGCTTTCGAACCCCAGGCCACTCATCAGCAGCACGGCTTCAATCAAGTGATCGAAGGCCGGTGTCACCTGGCCGCTGCCGGCCTGAGCCAGTGCCGGTTCCGCGTATTGGCGAATGACTTGGTAGCACTCGCGCGCCAGCACCAGCCCGGACAGCGCCGGGCGTGCGCCAAACATGTTCACGCCGGTCGAGTTGAAGCACTGCTCGGCCTCGAATTTCTTGGTCAGGGCGTCAGCGATACCGGCCAGCAGGAACTGGCGTGGCGCTTGGGCGATCAGTCCGGTATCGACCAGCACATAGCGGGGACTGCAGAGCAGATGGCCGACTTCGCTCAATTGATGATGGTCGTCGTAAACCACGTAGTTTTTCGAGGTCGGCGCATCGTTCGAGGCCACGGTGGGCATGGTGATGAGCGCACGCCCTGAGCTGTGGGCGAGGGCCTTGCCGGCGTCGATGCACTTGCCGCCACCGACGGCCAGGATCATGTCGAAACCGATGGCTGCGGCAGCGCTTCTGAGGTCGGCGATGCCGGCGGCAGTGATCTCGCCATCGAAGGTGATGTAGTGCAATTCGACGTCCGCGTGTGCACAGGTGTCATCCAGTCGCGACCTGATCAAGCCCAGGACATAACTGTCGATGACCACCACGGCCTTGCGTCCGCAGTGCGCCAGATAAGTACCCGCCTGAGCGAGCACCTCCGTGCCCTGGACGTATCTTCCGGGTGAGCCGAAAACCAGATTCATTCAACACCTCTCTTCACTGCTTATTGTTATTTGAGGCATCGGCGGCGAGCTGCCGAGTGCTCGATTCTGTTCTGATGCATGATATATCATGTTTTTTGGCGGTCAAGCGCTCAATCGATGAGTTGATCTCAGGCGATCGAATATCCGCCGTCTACCGGCAGCGTCGTGCCGGTGACATACCGCGCGTTTTCCGAGACCAGGAAGGCGATTACGTTGGCCACGTCTTCCGGAGCGCCCCAGGCTTTCATGGGAATCCGCGCCATGATCCCTTCTGAGCGCACCGGGTCTTCAAATGCCCGGCGCGAGAGATTGGTCAGGATCCAGCCCGGTGCCACGGCATTGGCGCGCACGCCATCGGTGGCCCAGGCCACAGCCATGCAACGCGTCAACTCGCTGATAGCGGCTTTGCTCGACGCATATGCTGGGGTTTTGGCTGAGCCGAAGATGCCCCACATCGAAGCGAAATTCACCACTGCGCCGCGTGCGGCTTTCAGGCCGGGCAGGGCGGCATTGGTGATGCGCATGACGGCTGTCAGATTGACGTCCATGACCCGGCTGAAGCCATCAAGCTCCCACTCGCGATTGTGATCGATGATGCCGGCGGCGTTGACGATTGCATCGACGCGCTCGAACTGCGCGAAGAAGTCGTTCACCGCTTCGTCGTTGGTTACGTCCAGTTCCTGGTAATGAATGCCCTCCACGCGCAACTCCGGCTCACCGAGGCCGAGGGTGAACACTTCATAGCCGTCAGCGAGCAAACGTTGTGCAGCGGCCAGGCCGATGCCCGAGCCGCCGCCGGTGACAATGGCAGTTTTTTTCATGGCGTTTTCTCCAGGTTGGTCAAAGGCAAATCAGCTGCCGCATTGGGCAAACAGAAACTCGGCCAGCAAATCAATCTGGCCAGTGATCATGTGCGCACCTTTGTGAATCACGCAGCCGCGTTCGGCGGCGGCACTGAGCAAGGGTGTGATATCCGGATTCATCACTACTTCGCCGACCACCGTTCCCGGGGCCAGGGTCTCGACTGGCAGGGGCAAGGGATCATCGGCTTTAAGTCCCAGCGCGGTGCCATTAATCACCACGTCGAAACCGCTGCCATCGGAGGGGCCGGCATTGATCTGGCGAGCAGGAAAAATTCGGCGAAGTTCGTCGACCAGCTCTTCGGCCTTGGCCGGCGAACGATTGCTGATCACCAATTCCCGGATCTCTTCGGCCAGTAACGCATGGGCGATGCCGGTGGCCGCGCCGCCCGCGCCGAGCAGCAACACGCGTTTGTCTTGCAGGTCATGGCCCTGTTTTTTCAGGCCGGCAACGAAGCCGTCGCCATCGAACATGCGCCCGCTGAAGCGCCCGTCGGGCAGACGTTTGGCGACGTTACACACGTTAAGCAGACGGGCAGTGCCTTGGAGTTCATCACACAATGTCGCCACCTCCAGCTTGTGCGGAACGGTGACGATCACCCCCGCCAGGTTTTCGATACCGCGCAACCCCTCCCACGCGGTGGCGAGGTTGGCAGGCGACACTTCCCAGGGCACCAACACTCCGTCATATCCGAGGCGCTCCAGCAGCGGGTTGAAAAATTCCGGTGTACGCAGGTGCTTGGCGGGGTAGGTCAGATGGACCACGACCCGTGTTTTACCGCTGATAGGCATTTGGATGTCCTTGGTGAGTTGTTGTGATATATGATATATCCTTGATCTGATCGCGCGTCAACTGCGTGTCCCTGCCTTGAAGCAGTGGAGATGAAAAGGTCATGATGTATGATGCGTTATCTTCGTCGCCGCCTGCTGTCGTATCCACACGCCAGGTCGCCACACTCTTTTTTACTCTGGAGACCGAGCAACCGTGACCGTGCATAAGCCCATCGATAAAGGCAACTTGAGCGAGCGGGTCTACTCCATAATCCGCACCGCGCTGATGGACGGGCAGTATCAACCCGGGGACCGTTTGCGGATCAGCGCCCTGGCCGAAGAGTTCGGTGTGTCGATCACCCCTGTACGTGAAGCGATTTTCCGCCTGGTCAGCGACCACGCTTTGGACATGAAGGCCGCGACGTCTATTTATGTCCCCGAGCTGACAGTCAGCCAGTTGCGGGAAATTCAATTGATCCGCCATTTGCTGGAGGGCGAGGCGGCGGGCATGGCAGCCCTTCGGGTGACCAAGCCGGAACTGGCGAAACTCGAAGCCATTCAGGATGCCTTCCAAAAAGCGGTGTCCGTCGACTACAAGCAAGCCGCGCTGCTCAACAGGGAATTCCACTTCGGGTTGATTTCCGCCGCGCGCATGCCCGTCGTGGCCAAAACCCTGGAGAACATGTGGGTCATCATGGGACCGCTCTTGAGCCGCTTCCACGCGGAAGTGCCAAAGCGAGAACTCGCCAGTTCCAAGCACAAGCATTTCGAAGTACTGGAGGCCTTGCGTAATCGGGATTCGGACAAGGCCAAAGACGCCATGCAAGCAGACATTGCGTGGGGCGAGTTGATGATCGAATGGCTGGAGCAGAAAGAAAGCCTGGCCGAGGCTTGAGCCCTGTCGCCGTCGCCCGAGCGACCCCGTAGGGGGCGGGCGATGTCGTTTTGCACATGCGCAGCAGGCGCGTTATTTCAGCCTTCCGAGCAATACCTTGCCGACCTCGTTGGCCGAGGCTGGATTCTGGCCCGTGATCAATTCGCGATCGACGACGACATAGGGCGTCCAGTTGGCCGTGTTACTGTTGTATAAGCCACCGGCTTTTTCCAGCGCGGTTTGCGGGTAGAACCTCATCTCGCCGCCATTGAGCAGGCCTTTGGCAGCTTGCTCTTCCTTGTTGCTGATAACCGTCATCTTGTAGCCCGCATAGATCCAGTCGGTGCTGGCGTTTACCGGCTTGGCTGCCTGGACTTTTCGAGTGAAGCTCTCTGAGTCAGTCAGTGTCGAAAGCAGGGCGATCGGGCCATGGCAGACCAGGGCGGTGGTCTTGCCTTGATCATGGAAATTCACCAGCAAGCGACCCAGCGCAGGGCTGTGCAGCAGATCCTGCATCGGTGCATGGCCGCCGGGAATGTAGACCGCATCGAAATGCGCGTAGCCGATCTGTTCCACCCGGTCGAGGCTGATGACCGGTGATTGCTCCGGCACGGTCAGTTTCAATTGGTCGAGCAGGTGCTTGTAGGTCTCGAGCGTGGCTTCATCGTTGTTGAAGTACATTTTGTCGATGGACGTCTGATCCACAGGCGGGGCCTTGCCTTTCGGGGTAGCGAAGGTCACTTCATGGCCGGCGTCGAGCAGCATCTTCACCGGTTGCAACAGCTCGTTCAGGTAGAAACCGGTCGCGAAGGTTTTTCCGTCCTTCAGATCGAGCGTCGCCGAGTCGGAAAGCACCACAAGCACGTTGCCGGCGTTCGCCGTCACGCTGGTGGCAATCAGGGCTGTGGTCAGGGCAATACGGGTCATTGTCTTCATGTCGAGTCCGCAAACAGTAAGGCGAACGGTTGTCGCCCCTTGGTTGGACACTCTATTGGTGTGTTATATGGCGATAAACTACCTAAAACGGAAATCATTTGGCCCGAGAAAGCAATAATGCCACGTAAATTCGACCATCTTGGCGATGTGGAGGCCTTCATACGTGTGGTAGAGCAGGGCACAGTCAGCGCAGCTGCCATCGCGCTGGCGACGACGCCTTCGGTGCTCAGCCGCGCATTGACCAGGCTTGAGTCGCGCCTTGGCGTGCAGCTGTTGCGACGTACCACCCGTAGGCTCAGCCTGACAGATGCCGGCCGGTTGTACCTGGAGCAGACCCGTCTGGCGTTCACACAGATTGAAGAGGCGGAGCGGACCATTCGTGGCCAGGAAGGCGAGTTGAGCGGACGCGTGCGCATGAGCGTACCGACAACCTACGGGCATCACCGTCTGCCACCGCTGCTCAGCGCTTTTGCCCGGCAATACCCTGCTGTCCAGGTGGAACTGAGCATCACCAATCGCAACGTTGACCTGGTTGCCGAAGGCTATGACCTGGCGATCCGTTTGGGGCCTTTACCGGACAGTGGTTTGGTTGGACGCAAGCTCGAAGATGCTCGTCTGTCTCTGGTTGCCTCCCCCGAGTACCTGGCTCGCACCGGTATCCCTGAAACTCTCGACGAGTTGAGGGAACATGTTTGCCTGCCGTTCATCATGCCCAGCAGCGGCAAGATCGGGCCGTGGCTGTTCTGTCTTGACGGGGAAAACCTGGACTGGGTACCACAAGCCAATGTCGTGGTGTCGGATGATGTCCTAGGAATCGTTTCACTGGCACAAAGCGGTCTGGGCATCTGCCAGACCTATGACTTCATCATCCGCGAGAGGGTGCTGCGCGGTGAGTTGGTGGAGATCCTTGTGCAGTTGAGCGGGCGCAGCAGGCCATTCTCGATTATCTATCCGCCTCACCGGCAATTGTCAGCCGCATCCAGAGCGCTGATCGACTTCATGTTGGCCAGGACTCAGTCCTGAACTTCATCGACTGGACACCCAAGAGGGTGAGCGATCGAACTTCCTGGTCCGGTTGTGCTGGTGCTGGTGCTGAAAAAAACTCTGGATTGGCTTTCTTGCGTCCAACTAATTTGAGTGCTGAGAGTTTTATATGAAGCCACTTTTGCCGATTTCAGATTCCCTTGTGCAAGGGTGAAGGACAACAACCTCGTTCGGACGTTTTCCGCCATTACGACAGGCCGCTTCTGGCCGATTGCTGCCCGTTACACCTGACAGAAATCAAGCAAAAAGCGGTCGTCGTGGCCTGACCGGGAGATATCCCGACAGACCTTCACGGTTCACCTCGCCCAGGGAAAGTAGGGCAGCAATCGTTCCGTCTCCTTTCTGACCACGGCGTAGCATTCGCAACTCAGCGCTTCGAGCCGGGCCCTGTCCAGGATCTTGATGTGTCCCCGACTGTATTCGATGACACCCAGGCGCTGGAGCTTGCCGGCGGCGTCGGTCACGCCTTCGCGGCGTACGCCCAGCATGTTGGCGATCAACTCCTGGGTCATGGTCAGTTCATTGCCTTGCAGGCGATCGAGTGACAACAGCAGCCAGCGGCACAGCTGCTGGTCGATGGAGTGGTGGCGGTTGCACACCGCCGTCTGGGCCATTTGCGTGATCAGGGCCTGGGTGTAGCGCAGCATCAGCAGCAGCATCTCTTCATGGCGGTTGAACTCGTCCTTGAGTTGTTGGCCGGGTAACCGGTAGGCATGCCCGGCACTTTGCACAACGGCGCGGCTGGGCGTGCTTTCGCCGCCCATGAAGACTGCAACGCCGATCAGGCCTTCATTGCCGACCACCGAAATCTCGGCCGAGGCGCCGTTCTCCATCACGTACAACAGCGACACGATGGAGTCGGTGGGGAAGTAGACATGTCGCAGGGCGCCGCCGGACTCATAGAGCACTTTGCCCAATGGCAGCTCGACCAGTTCGAGGTGGGGGAGCAGGCGATCCAGCGCTGGCGCCGGAAGCGCCGCCAGCAGGTAGTTCTGTTGTGGCTTGGGTACAGCAAACATATCAGCCACCCTTCAAGGGAGAATTCCCTGAGAGGGACAGGGTACTCCAAAGCGCGCTATGCGGGGCAGCGCACCGATGCAGTCGCTGCCATCTGCGATGCTCAAGGGAGCGACGCTGCCTCTGCAGCGCCGAATGTTGGAGGTTGTCATGAGCAAGCACATTGACCCGAATCTTCGCCAGGGCCCTGGCAAGCCCACTTCGAAACAGCCACAGAGCACGCCGATCCCCCGGCATGACAAGCCCGGGCAGGCTGCCAACCCGCCTGTACACATCAAACTGGGCGAGGCCGTGCAGCTGCACCACCAGGGCCCGAATCATCCAGTCTGAATCCAGGCCCGCCAGGAGCGCTGTCTCTCAGCGCTCAAGATCGGCTTCGACGGTTCTATCCCACCCAGGGGTTTCGGGCTGCTGCGCTTTTACCGGGCAGGTCACCACGACCTGATGTTCTGTGCCGTCATCGAGCAGTTCCAGCGCGTCATTGCCCAGCAGCTCGCCGTCCAGCGTGATCGAGGCTGCAGTGCTCGTGCCGGGGCGTACATGGATATGGTAATGCGTCGCCCCATAGCGGTAGCGCAGTGTGTAGCCAGGCCAGCCCTGCGCCAGCAGCGGTACGATGTGCAATGCAGTCCCGACCCTCCGCACGCCGAGCAATGACTCCACGATGAACCGGTACGTCCAGCCGGCCGACCCGGTATACCAGGTCCAACCCCCACGGCCCGCATGGGGCGGCGTGCCGTAGACGTCGGCAGCCATGACATAGGGCTCGACCTTGTAGGTTTCGAGCCGCTTGGCGACTGCATGGCCGGCGGGGTTGATCATGTTGAGCAACCGCCAGGCCCTGACATTGTCGCCTAGCTCGGCGAACGCCATGCCGGCCCAGACGGCGGCATGGGTGTACTGGCCGCCATTTTCCCGTACGCCCGGCACATAGCCCTTGATATAGCCGGGCTCGAGCGAGCCTGTATCGAAGGGCGGATCGAGCAGCAGGACCGCGCCTGTGTCGGGCCGTACCAGATGCTGCTCGAATGACGCCATGGCCGTGCGGCGCCGCGTTGGCGAGGCAGCCCCCGACAGTACCGACCAGCTTTGCGAGATCGAGTCGATGCGGCATTCGTCATTGTTGGCCGAGCCCAGGACCTGGCCGTTGTCGAACCAGGCGCGCCGGTACCATGAACCGTCCCAGGCATGCTCCTCCAGACTGGCCTGCAGCATGGCGGCCTGCTGTGTACAACGCTGGGCGAAAACAGGGTCGCCATGCAATTGGGCAGTGATGGCAAACTGCTGCAACACATCAAAGCTGAAGAAGCCCAGCCACACGCTTTCCCCTTGGCCCAGATGGCCGACCCGGTTCATCCCGTCGTTCCAGTCGCCCGTGCCCATCAAGGGCAGGCCGTGGCTGCCGCGCTGCAGGCCGTGTTCGATGGCGCGTACACAATGCTGATAAAGGCTTTCTTCGAGGTGCGACTTGCCCGGCAGGTCGTAATAGGACTCTTCCCCGGCATTGAGCGGTCGGCCTTCAAGGTAACCCACGGGTTCGGCCAGCACGCTGAGGTCGCCGGTGACGCTGACATAGTGGCTGGGGGCCAGCGCCAGCC
>NZ_AKJO01000114.1:0-10076 GCF_000282295.1 Pseudomonas sp. GM33 | reverse complement strand
AGGCTCGCTCCTACAGGGGATAGAGAACCAGTGAGGTTTTGTAGATAGTCATGGACCTGTTTCGCAGCACCCCCATCGCCCAGCCCCTGGCCGCCCGCCTGCGCGCGGCCAACCTGGACGAGTACGTTGGTCAGGAACACGTGCTCGCTCGCGGCAAGCCCTTGCGCGAGGCGCTGGAGCAGGGTGCCCTGCATTCGATGATTTTCTGGGGACCGCCGGGCGTGGGCAAAACCACCCTGGCGCGATTGCTCGCGGAAGTCTCGGATGCACACTTCGAAACGGTCTCGGCGGTGCTGGCCGGGGTCAAGGAGATCCGTCAGGCGGTGGAAATCGCCAAGCAGCAGGCCGCGCAGTACGGCCGCCGCACCATTCTGTTCGTCGACGAAGTGCATCGTTTCAACAAGTCCCAGCAGGACGCGTTCCTGCCTTATGTCGAAGACGGCACGCTGATTTTCATCGGCGCGACCACGGAAAACCCTTCGTTCGAACTCAACAACGCCTTGCTCTCCCGCGCCCGCGTCTACGTGCTGAGAAGCCTCGACGAAGCGGCCCTGCGCAAGCTGGTGCAGCGTGCGCTGACCGAAGAGCGGGGCCTGGGCAAGCGCAACCTGACCCTCAGCGATGAAGGCTTCCAGATGCTGCTGTCGGCCGCGGACGGCGATGGCCGACGCCTGCTCAACCTGCTGGAAAACGCCTCGGACCTCGCCGAAGACAACGGCGAGATCGGCACCGAGCTCCTGCAAAGCCTGCTCGGCGACACCCGTCGACGCTTCGACAAGGGTGGCGAAGCCTTCTACGACCAGATATCCGCGCTGCACAAATCGGTGCGCGGCTCCAACCCCGACGGCGCGCTGTACTGGTTCGCGCGCATGATCGACGGCGGTTGCGACCCGCTGTACCTGGCCCGGCGTGTGGTGCGCATGGCCAGCGAAGACATCGGCAACGCCGACCCGCGCGCCCTGAGCCTGTGCCTGGCGGCGTGGGAAGTGCAGGAGCGTCTTGGCAGCCCGGAAGGCGAGCTGGCGGTGGCCCAGGCCATCACCTATCTGGCCTGCGCGCCGAAAAGCAACGCGGTGTACATGGGCTTCAAGACTGCATTGCGCGCCGCCGCCGAACACGGCTCGCTGGAGGTGCCGCTGCACCTGCGCAACGCGCCGACCAAGCTGATGAAGCAATTGGGCTATGGCGACGAATACCGCTATGCCCACGACGAACCTGATGCTTATGCTGCCGGGGAAGACTATTTCCCCGAAGAACTCGACCCGATTCCGTTCTATCAGCCCGTGCCCCGTGGCCTGGAGTTGAAGATCGGCGAAAAACTCAACCATCTGGCAAAACTCGACCGTTTAAGCCCCCGGCAGCGGAGAAAATAGTGCTTCCCTTGATCGTTGCGGTTTCCGCTGGCGGGATAGCCGGCACGCTGTTGCGCTTTGCCACGGGTAACTGGATCAACGCGAATTGGCCGCGGCACTTCTATACCGCGACGCTGGCCGTTAATATCGTGGGCTGTTTGCTGATCGGCGTTCTATACGGTCTGTTTTTGATACGCCCGGAAGTGCCCATCGAGGTGCGCGCCGGGTTGATGGTCGGCTTCCTCGGGGGGCTGACGACTTTTTCATCCTTTTCACTGGATACGGTGCGCCTGCTGGAAAGCGGGCAAGTGCCGCTGGCCCTGGGCTATGCGGCACTCAGCGTATTCGGCGGGCTGCTTGCCACCTGGGCCGGCCTGTCCTTGACCAAACTTTGATAAACGAGAAACCGACATGCTCGATTCCAAACTGTTACGTAGCAACCTTCAGGACGTAGCGGACCGCCTGGCATCCCGTGGCTTTGTGCTGGATGTTGCGCGCATCGAAGCGCTGGAAGAACAGCGCAAGACCGTCCAGACCCGCACCGAAGCACTGCAGGCTGAGCGTAACGCGCGTTCCAAATCCATCGGTCAGGCCAAGCAGCGCGGCGAAGACATCGCGCCGCTGATGGCGGACGTCGAGCGCATGGCGGGCGAATTGAGCGCCGGTAAAGTCGAACTGGACGCGATCCAGACCGAACTGGACTCGATCCTGCTGGGCATTCCCAACCTGCCGCACGAATCCGTGCCGGTTGGCGAAGACGAAGACGGCAACGTCGAAGTGCGCCGTTGGGGCACGCCGACTGCCTTCGATTTCCCGGTTCAGGACCACGTGGCCCTGGGCGAGAAGTTCGGCTGGCTGGACTTCGAAACCGCCGCCAAGCTGTCCGGTGCCCGTTTCGCCCTGCTGCGTGGCCCGATCGCCCGTCTGCACCGCGCCCTGGCGCAGTTCATGATCAACCTGCACGTCACCGAGCACGGCTACGAAGAGGCCTACACGCCTTACCTGGTCCAGGCCCCGGCGCTGCAAGGCACCGGTCAACTGCCGAAGTTCGAAGAAGACCTGTTCAAGATCGCCCGCGAAGGCGAAGCCGACCTGTACTTGATCCCGACCGCCGAAGTGTCGCTGACCAACATCGTCGCTGGCGAAATCGTCGATTCGAAACTGCTGCCGATCAAGTTCGTCGCCCACACGCCGTGCTTTCGCAGTGAAGCCGGTGCATCGGGCCGCGACACCCGCGGCATGATCCGTCAGCACCAGTTCGACAAGGTTGAAATGGTGCAGATCGTCGAGCCGTCGAAATCGATGGAAGCGCTGGAAGGCCTGACCGCCAACGCCGAGAAAGTCCTGCAACTGCTGCAACTGCCTTACCGCACCCTGGCGCTGTGCACCGGCGACATGGGCTTCAGCGCGGTCAAGACCTACGACCTGGAAGTGTGGATCCCGAGCCAGGACAAGTACCGCGAAATCTCGTCGTGCTCCAACTGTGGCGACTTCCAGGCCCGCCGCATGCAGGCGCGCTTCCGCAACCCGGAAACCGGCAAGCCGGAACTGGTACATACCCTGAACGGCTCCGGCCTGGCAGTGGGTCGCACCTTGGTGGCGGTGCTGGAGAACTATCAGCAGGCCGACGGTTCGATCCGTGTGCCCGAGGTTCTCAAGCCGTACATGGGTGGCCTTGAGGTCATCGGCTAAATGAAATATCTGCCGCTGTTTCACAACCTTCGCGGCAGTCGTGTGTTGGTCGTCGGTGGGGGGGAAATTGCCTTGCGCAAATCCCGCCTGCTGGCCGATGCCGGTGCGCAGCTGCGGGTGGTTGCACCTGAAATCGAAGCACAACTGCGCGAACTGGTTGCCGGCAGCGGTGGCGAGTGCCTGTTGCGTGGCTACGCCGAGACGGACCTGGACGGTTGCGGGCTGATCATTGCCGCCACCGACGACGAAGCGCTGAACGCACAAGTCTCCGCCGATGCCCATCGGCGTTGCGTGCCGGTCAACGTGGTGGACGCGCCGGCCCTGTGCAGCGTGATCTTCCCGGCCATCGTCGACCGCTCTCCATTGATCATTGCCGTGTCCAGCGGTGGCGATGCGCCGGTGCTGGCACGCTTGATCCGCGCCAAGATCGAAACCTGGATTCCTTCCACCTACGGTCAACTGGCCGGCCTGGCGGCGCGTTTTCGCCATCAGGTCAAAGGCCTGTTTCCGGATGTGCAGCAGCGTCGGGCGTTCTGGGAGGATGTTTTCCAGGGCCCGGTTGCCGATCGGCAACTGGCCGGGCAGGGCGCTGAAGCCGAGCGTTTGCTCCAGGCGAAAATCGATGGCGAAGCCCCTGTGGCGACCGGTGAGGTCTATCTGGTGGGCGCAGGGCCAGGTGATCCCGATCTGCTGACGTTCAAGGCACTGCGTCTGATGCAGCAAGCCGACGTGGTGTTGTACGACCGTCTGGTGGCGCCGGCGATTCTCGAACTGTGCCGTCGCGACGCCGAGCGGGTTTACGTTGGCAAGCGCCGTGCTGATCACGCGGTGCCGCAGGATCAGATCAACCAGCAATTGGTCGATCTGGCCAAGCAAGGCAAGCGTGTGGTGCGACTGAAGGGCGGTGATCCGTTCATCTTCGGTCGTGGCGGCGAGGAGATCGAAGAGCTGGCGGCCCATGGCATCCCGTTCCAGGTTGTGCCGGGGATCACGGCGGCCAGTGGTTGCGCGGCCTATGCCGGGATTCCGCTGACCCACCGCGATTACGCGCAATCGGTACGCTTTGTCACCGGGCACCTGAAGGACGGCTCAACCGATTTGCCGTGGGCCGATCTGGTCGCGCCGGCACAGACGCTGGTGTTCTACATGGGCCTGGTGGGCTTGCCGATCATCTGCGAGCAACTGATCAAGCATGGTCGCGGTGCTGATACCCCGGCGGCGTTGGTCCAGCAGGGGACCACGGTCAATCAGCGCGTCTTCACCGGAACCCTGGCCGACTTGCCACGATTGGTGGCGGAGCATGAAGTGCATGCGCCGACGCTGGTGATCGTCGGTGAAGTGGTGCAACTGCGCGAGAAACTGGCGTGGTTTGAAGGGGCTCAGGGGCAGGTCTAGAGACCGAGTTGCCCCCATTCGCGAGCAAGCCCGCTCCCACATTGGATTCGTGAACGACACAAATCCCCTGTGGGAGCGGGCTTGCTCGCGAAGAGGCCCTCACATCCACCGCAAAACTCAGCTCAGACTCAGGCCTTTCGCCAAACCCCTTTCCCGCTCAACCGCTCCCGATCATGCGCCACGGTAAAGTCCTGCGCCGGCCCCTTGGGCACCACCCCCGTCGGATTGATGGTGCGGTGACTGGCATAGTAGTGATTCTTGATGTGCTCAAAATCCACCGTCTCGGCAATCCCCGGCCACTGATAAATCTCTCGCAGCCAGTTCGACAGGTTCGGATAATCCGCAATCCGCCGCAGGTTGCACTTGAAGTGCCCGTAGTACACCGCATCGAAGCGAATCAGCGTGGTGAACAGGCGGATGTCCGCTTCAGTCAGGTATTCGCCAGCCAGATAGCGGTTGGCGTCCAGCAGCAGCTCCAGGCGGTCCAGTTCGGCAAACACCTCATCGAAGGCTTGTTCATAAGCCTGTTGCGACGTGGCAAACCCGGCGCGGTACACGCCATTGTTCACCGCCGGATAGATCCGCTCGTTCAACGCATCGATCTCACCGCGCAGCGGCGCCGGATAGAAGTCCAGGTCGTTACCGGTCAGGTCGTCGAAGGCACCATTGAACATGCGGATGATTTCCGATGATTCATTGTTGACGATGCGCTTTTGCTGTTGGTCCCACAGCACCGGCACGGTGACGCGGCCGGTGTAGTCAGTGGTATCGGCGGTGTAGCGCTGGTGCATGAAGTCGAAGTGATCGAGCTTGTCGCCGGTGGAGCCGAGGGTTTTGTCGAAGGTCCAGCCGTTTTCCAGCATCAGCCAGCTGACCACCGAAACGTCGATCAGGCTTTCGAGGCCTTTGAGTTTGCGCAGGATCAGGGTGCGATGGGCCCACGGACAGGCCAGGGACACGTACAGGTGATAGCGACCGGGTTCTGCGGCAAAACCGCCGACGCCGGTCGGCCCCGGCTTGCCATCTGCGGTCAGCCAGTGGCGACGTTGCGCCTGTTCACGCTGGAACGCGCCGTCCTTGCTGCTTTCGTACCACTTGTCCTGCCAGCGGCCATCGACTAACAAACCCATGTTCAAGACTCCAGAAGCCAATATTCGTTGGAGTCGAGTCTATTCCCATGGGTTCGAACAAAAAGCGCAAAGATCGGGCGCGAATGATCGGTTAAATCGATTTGTTGCGCGCGGCCCAGTATTGTTCGGCGGTTTCAAAGGCCTGTTCGCGGCTCTGGCCGAGTCCACGCAGGGCCAGGGCCATGGTCGAGATCAGGGCCATTTGCGGGTAGCTGTCGACCACCTCGCCACGCCACACCGCTTTCAAGTGCTCGGGATCGAGCGAGGCGGGTTTGACGTGACGCTGCGCCGACAACTGCGGCCATTCTTCGTCCCAACTCACGCCGCCAGTGGTGCCGTACAGATGGCTGTCGGCGTCCGGGTTGATCTCGATCTCGCCGCCATCGCCCTTGATCACGATCGCGGTATCGCCGAGCAAGCCGCTGGCATCGCGATGCACGGCCTGATAGCCGGGGTGGAAAATGCTCTGCAGGCCGCAACGCGCGCCCAGCGGATTGAGAATCCGCGCCAGTGAGTGGATCGGCGAGCGCAGGCCGAGGGTGTTGCGCAGGTCGATCATCCGTTGCAGCTGCGGTGCCCAGTCCACCAGCGGCATGAAGGCCAGGCCGCCGTTATCCAGTGCCGAGCCGACCTGTTGCCAGTTGCGGCACAGCGGGATGTTCAATTCACCCAGCAGTTGCTCGCTGTACAGGCGACCGGCCGTGTGGGCGCCACCGCCGTGCATGAAAATCCGCACGCCGTTTTGCGCCAGGCATTTGGCCGCCAACAGGTACCACGGCAAGTGCCGCTTCTTGCCGGCGTAGGTCGGCCAGTCCAGGTCCACCGCCAGCGCCGGAGGGTTCAGGCGTTCGCGCAAGGCTTCGGTGAACCCGGCCATTTCCTCGGCGCTTTCTTCCTTGTGCCGCAACAGCATCAGGAATGCGCCGAGCTGGGTTTCCTCGATCTTTTCATCGAGCACCATGCCCATGGCCTCGCGGGCCTCGGCCCGGGTCAGGTCACGGGCGCCGCGCTTGCCTTTGCCGAGGATCCGCACGAACTGCGCGAACGGGTGCTCGGCGGGTGTTTCGAGGGTCAGTGCTGGGTAATCGGTCATAAGCAATTCGTCGGTTTGGGCAGGCCCGCCAGCTTCGCGGCGAGTTTGGCGGGGGTGCCTTTGAACAGTCGGTTCAGGTGCAGGCTGTTGCCTTTGTCCGGGCCGAGTTTCAATGCGGTGTATTTGATCAACGGGCGGGTGGCCGGTGACAGCTGGAACTCGGCGTAGAAACTGCGCAGCAGTTCGAGGACTTCCCAGTGTTCGGGCGTCAACTCGATGTCTTCGGCCGCCGCCAGGGCACTGGCCACATCGGCAGACCAATCATTCAGTTCAACCAGGAAACCGTCCTTGTCCAGCTCGATGGCGCGAGCGCCGACCGTCAATGCATTCATAGCCAACTGTTGACCTTGTCATAGTGAATCGACAGTTCGACGAAGGCCGGGTAATCGATCGCCTGAGCCCAGTCCGGAACCACCAGCGCACGGGCCTGGGCATCTTCGGCCAGGACGAACAGCTTCAGGCCACGGGTGCTGAGTGCCGTGAACGGTTCGGTGCCTGGCTGCAACGCATAGGCGGCATCGCCGGACAGCAGCAAGCCGTCGTTGGTACCGATCACACGCAGGCAACTGGTCAGGCGTTCGTCACCGAACGGGGAGTGAGACAACACATGCAAAGTCGACATCAGAGGGTGATCACCTGGTCGTAACGGTCAATGAGGGCGGTGATTTCGTCGGCGGCCAACACTCGGGCTTCTTCCAGCGCCAGGCTGCTCGGGTCGAGGCCGCGCCGGGTGATGCTGTCGCCACAGGCAAACAGTTCCTCGACACCGAACAGCGGCAGGGCTTGCAGGTTGGCGCTCAGGTCTTTCTGTTGCAGGGCCTTGGCGTTCTGGCCGGCGGCGAGCTGGAACACGCCGTCATCGAGAAACAACAGGCCAATCGGCAGATCGAAGGCACCGCCGGCCAGCACGATATCCAGCGCTTCCCGCGCGCCCGGGCCGGACCATGGCGACTGGCGGCTGATGATCAATATGGATTTGGCCATGTCATGCGCCTCCGAAACAGATCAGGCGGTCGGCATCCTGCGCCGCGTCATGCAATTGGCCGAGGCCGGACAATTCCCACGGCGCACCGACGGCAACGGCCTCGCGCTGATAACGCCGGGCTTCTTCTTCATTCAAGACACCACGGCGCAGGGCGGCGGCGATGCACACCACGCCATCGAGTTGATGGTCGCTGACAAAGGCGCGCCATTGCTTGGGCAAGTCCGCTTCATCCTGGGGCGTGACCACGCTGGCGGACGCGTTGTAGACGCCGTCCTGATAGAAAAACAGCCGGACGATCTCATGCCCGCCGGCCAGCGCCGCTTGGGCGAACAGCAGGGCGCGGCGCGAGGAGGGCGCGTGGGCGGCGGAAAACACGGCGATGGCGAACTTCATGACAGACTCGATCAGCGAAACTGCGGCCATGATAATGCTTTATCGGCGGGGCGGCGAAAGTAACCTGCCATATACCCGCAAACCCCCTGTAGGAGCTGCCGCAGGCTGCGATCTTTTGATCTTGTTTTTAAAAAATCATAGTCAAAAGATCGCAGCCTGGGGCAGCTCCTACAGGGGGGAGGTGTCAGCGCGGCATGTACCCCAACTGCCAGCGCCGCGGGATCTTCAACGACAATACCCCAAGCGCGGCAGCCAGCAGGCCACTGGCAAACAACGCCTTGAGTCCCAGATGATGTTCCAGCACGGCGCCGAGTACCGCGCCGGCGAACATGCCGGTCCATGGGATCAGCTGCACGCGCCAGCCGTTGCGGCGCTCGCCGAGCATCCAGCGGCCCAGCCCGCGGCCGAAACGCGACAGGGCGCCGGTGACGTAAGTCAGGCCCACCGGTAGACCGTTCACTTCTTCCACCGCGGCGTTGAGCATGCCCATTGCGATGATCGCCGCCAGCAGGGCCGGCAGTTGCGCGTCATAAGGCCAGGCTGCGGCGGCGCACAGCAGGGTGGCGATGCACAACAGCAGCGGCAGGGCCCGACGGCGACCCAGGCGGCTGACGATAATGCCCAGCGCGTTGCCGACGATGAAGGTGGCGACGAGAATCACCAGGCGCAGGGTCAAGCCAAGATCGCCAGTGCTGATGGCGACCGCCATCCGGGTGGTGTTGCCGCTCATGAACGAGACGAAGTCGCCGCTGGCCATGAAGCCGATGGCGTCGGTCATGCCGGCGAGTACCGAGAGCATGGCCACCAGGCTCAGGCCTATGCGCCCACGCCATTTCTGCGTGTGCAAGTGACCGGGGCTGGCGTGGGTCCTGGCGGTGTTGGGCAGCATTGGCGACGGCATCCTTGAACAGTGCTCAGGGTTTTAACCCATTCAACTCGCAATACTCCAGCCAGTCCATACCGGCCATTTCCGCGACTTCCCGGTGCACTTCCAGGCGCTGCGCTTCGTAGTCTTCGGCCGTAGCAGCCGTCAGTTGCAGCGTCAGTTCCCAGGCGAACAATCCTTGGCGTTCTGCCTCGGCTTCGAAGGCTTCGTGCAAGCGTTCGTCGCGGTACTGCGCCGGGGTTTCACCCTTGGCCTGGGCCTGCAACGGGTTGAGGTTGTCGAGGTCGTGGCGCAACTCGGGGCGTTCGTCGAGAAACCGCTTCAGTGCCTGTTCATGTTGCTGCTCGGTTGCCGCCATGGTCGCTCCTTGAGAACGGATTACGAGGATTGCTGCTTGCTGGCCTTGGCTGCTGCCGCCAGGCATTCGAGGGCAAACTGCTCGGTGTAGGTCATCTGGATCGGCGTGGTTTCGCCTTTGACGGTTCTTTCGCCGTCGAGGATGTAGCGAATCCGCTTGTCGGTGACGCCGATTCGCTTGGCGATCCAGGACGGCGTCTGCCCGATCTGGCTGATCAGCTTGTCGGCATATTCAGTGCTCGGTTTGTAGAGCTCGGCATTAGGTGTCATCAGATTTCCAGTCAGGGGTGCGATAGGGCGTTATTGGCGCGACAGGGTGCGCGAATCGATGGGCGCTGTCGCGGTATAAATGCAGTAAAGCAGAACGATACGGGCTGGCGGGGTGATAAAGTCCGCTTTTTCCCGATGAGTGAATGCAATGCGAATTCTGATGGTGGCGCTGGCCGTGACGTTGCTGGCCGGATGCGCCAGCTCGGCGATGAACGACGCCCGCACCAAGGCCCCGTACAAGACCCTGAACTCGGAAAAACCGGGAAAGGACGTCGCCCAGTGCGTGCAGTTTTCCTGGCAGGACGAGGCTGTGTTCGGCGTGGATGCCGCCGCCTATCTGGAGCCTGGCGAGAAGGGTGTCACGACCGTTTATACCCGTTCGGCGGAGTCCTTCGTCGACGTGACCACCGATGCCTCGGGTACGGTGTTGAGCTACTACGCACAGAAGGATGATTTCGTGGCCAAGCGCCGGTTGGCGGCGTTGGCGACTTGCCTGTAGGCAAATCAGGATCAAAAGATCGCA
>NZ_AKJO01000113.1:0-38936 GCF_000282295.1 Pseudomonas sp. GM33 | reverse complement strand
CGGCCGGAGCAGCCGGAGCAGCCGGAGCGGCATCCAGAGGCTCGCGCAGTTCACGCACGCGTTCTTCGCGCTCGCCACGTGGCTTGCGATCTTCACGCGGAGCGCGCGGCGCACGTTCTTCACGAGGCGCGCGAGGTGCGCGTTCTTCGCGAGCTACTGCCGGCGTTTCTTCACGGGATTCGCGAGGCTCGCGCACTTCGCGCGGCTGACGCTCTTCACGCGGTGCGCGCTCTTCACGCGGGGCACGTTCTTCGCGCGGCTTGCGCTCTTCATCGCGGCGACCGTTACGGTTGCGGCTCTGCTGGCGACCGTTGCGACGCTCTTCGTTGCGGGCCGGACGCTCGGCGGCTGGCTTTTCAACCACAACCGGCGCGGCAGGCTCTTCCTTGGTGGCGAACAGGCTCACCAGCGACTTCACCAGGCCTTTGAACAGGCTTGGCTCAGGCACGACGGCCGGAGCAGGGGCCGGAGCGGCAACTTCGGTCGGAACTGGAGCGTTGGCACGGGCCGGAGCGGTCTTGACCGCGGCTTCCTGGCGAACCAGGGTGCGGGTCGCAGCGGCTGGCTGGACTTCTTCGACTTCGGCAGCGGCAGCGGCGATTTCGTAGCTGGACTGGTTGGTCGCTGCTTCCGGGCTGTCATCACGCAGGCGTTGCACTTCGAAGTGCGGCGTCTCGAGGTGATCGTTCGGCAGGATGACGATGCGGGCGCGGGTGCGTAGTTCGATCTTGGTGATCGAGTTGCGTTTTTCGTTGAGCAGGAACGCAGCCACCGGGATCGGCACTTGTGCACGTACTTCGGCGGTGCGGTCTTTCAGGGCTTCTTCTTCGATCAGGCGCAGGATCGCCAGGGACAGCGATTCAACGTCACGGATGATGCCGGTGCCGTTGCAACGCGGGCAGACGATGCCGCTGCTTTCGCCCAGGGATGGACGCAGGCGCTGACGGGACATTTCCAGCAGGCCGAAGCGCGAGATGCGACCGACTTGCACGCGAGCGCGGTCGGCTTCCAGGCATTCGCGGACTTTCTCTTCCACGGCGCGCTGGTTCTTGGCAGGGGTCATGTCGATGAAGTCGATGACGATCAGGCCGCCGATGTCGCGCAGGCGCAACTGACGGGCGATTTCTTCGGCCGCTTCAAGGTTGGTCTGCAGCGCGGTTTCTTCGATGTCGCTGCCTTTGGTGGCGCGCGCCGAGTTGATGTCGATGGACACCAGGGCTTCGGTCGGATCGATCACGATGGAGCCGCCGGAAGGCAGTTCGACGACGCGCTGGAAGGCGGTTTCGATCTGGCTTTCGATCTGGAAACGGTTGAACAGCGGAACGCTGTCTTCGTAGAGCTTGATCTTGCTGGCGTACTGCGGCATCACCTGGCGGATGAAGGTCAGGGCTTCGTCCTGGGCTTCAACGCTGTCGATCAGCACTTCGCCGATGTCCTGGCGCAGGTAGTCGCGGATCGCGCGGATGATCACGTTGCTTTCCTGGTAGATCAGGAACGGCGCGGCGCGGTCCAGCGAGGCTTCCTTGATGGCGGTCCACAGTTGCAGCAGGTAGTCGAGGTCCCACTGCATTTCTTCGCTGCTGCGGCCCAGGCCGGCAGTGCGCACGATCAGACCCATGTCGGCCGGGGCAACCAGGCCGTTCAGGGCTTCACGCAGTTCGTTGCGCTCTTCGCCTTCGATGCGACGGGAGATACCGCCGGCACGCGGGTTGTTCGGCATCAGCACCAGGTAACGACCGGCCAGGCTGATGAAGGTGGTCAGGGCAGCGCCCTTGTTGCCACGTTCTTCTTTTTCGACCTGAACGATGACTTCCTGGCCTTCGCTCAGGACGTCCTTGATGTTGACGCGACCTTCCGGGGCTTTCTTGAAGTATTCGCGGGAGATTTCTTTGAGGGGCAGGAAGCCGTGGCGCTCAGAGCCGAAATCGACAAAGGCAGCCTCGAGGCTTGGTTCGATGCGAGTAATCCGGCCTTTATAGATGTTGGCCTTCTTCTGCTCGCGTGCACCGGATTCGATGTCCAGGTCGTAGAGGCGCTGGCCATCTACCAGTGCAACACGCAACTCTTCGGGTTGAGTTGCGTTAATCAGCATTCTTTTCATGTAGTACCGTCGGTTTCCGGGCTGCCGGAAACGGCGTTCGGCACACACGACTTCTCACGGTCGGTGTCAGGTGCGTCGGGAGTGGTTGGCCATTTCCCGTGTCCAGCGAAGTCCGGCCAATGTGGGCCTTCATCGCGACGTACGCGTCCTGCTTGCTGTGGCTACTTAAGCACTCAGTCAGGAGGAGGAATCAACCAGCGGCTGTGGACGAGATGAAGCGTCTGGAGAAAGCCTGTTGCTACACAGTCCGGCGGTTGTGCATCTCCACCCTACACGTATCCCTGATAATTCGGGTGCTGCCGCGCGCAGAATCCGCAGCGGGTTGGCATTTACCGTGAGCTCCGAAAGGGGAGGTCACGCATCATGGCTAATTTAGGCGTTGTTTCCGATGCCTTCGCTCGAGGTCATTCGCAGCTGACTGCACTTTGTGAACTGGCCGTGAATATGGCTCGCAAAACGAGTGGAAAACTCTGCTTTGTGGCGTGATTCAGGCCTCATGTCACCTGCGCTCGTTACACCTGCAAACTCCACCGTTACGTAGCGAAAGCCCCGTAGGACGGCCTCGCGTCCTGGTGAATTGCGTTGGTCAGGGCCGGTTTTTGACCGTTGGTCCGCTGTCCAGGCCGCTTTTGGCGGCGTTCGCGACTATAGCAGCAATGATTAAGTGCTTCAATTCCATAAAAAATTGTTATCATCCGCGGCATGACGACGACTACCCCCCCGACTCCAGGCGTACAACTGCTTGAGGTCTCGCCGGAATATGCCGGCCAACGTATTGATAATTTCCTTCTCGCCCGACTCAAAGGCGTGCCCAAGACCTTGATTTACCGCATTTTGCGCAAGGGCGAAGTGCGCGTGAACAAAGGTCGGATCAAGCCCGAGTACAAGCTGCAGGCGGGCGATATCGTGCGCGTGCCGCCGGTTCGCGTGCCTGAGCGCGACGAGCCGGTGCCACTGGCACAAGGCCTGCTGCAGCGGCTCGAAGCCTCGATTGTCTTCGAAGACAAAGCCCTGATCGTGATCAACAAGCCCGCCGGCATTGCGGTTCACGGCGGTAGCGGCCTGACGTTCGGGGTGATCGAAGCCTTTCGTCAGTTGCGCCCCGATTGCAAGGAGCTCGAACTGGTTCACCGTCTCGACCGTGACACGTCCGGCCTGTTGATGATCGCCAAGAAGCGCAGCATGTTGCGTCACTTGCACACCGCGTTGCGCGGTGATGGCGTCGACAAGCGCTACATGGCGCTGGTGCGCGGTAACTGGGCGAGCTCGATCAAGCAGGTCCGTGCGTCGCTGGGCAAGAGCAATCTGCGCTCTGGCGAGCGCATGGTCGAGGTCGACGAGGAAGAGGGCAAGGAGTCGGTAACCGTGTTCAAGGTCCTGCGCCGCTTCGGCGACTTTGCCACCCTTATCGAAGCCAAGCCGATTACCGGCCGCACTCACCAGATCCGCGTCCATACCTTGCACGCCGGGCATTGCATCGCTGGCGACACCAAGTACGGCGACGAAGGTTTCAGCAAGGAAATCCGCGATCTGGGCGGCAAGCGCCTGTTCCTGCATGCCTACATGTTGACCGTGCCGTTGCCTGATGGCGGCGAGCTGAAGTTGCAGGCGCCGGTCGACGAGATGTGGGCCAAGACTGTGGAGCGATTGAGTGCGCCCATCTGATTACAAGCTGCTGATCTTCGATTGGGACGGCACGCTGGCCGATTCCATTGGCCGGATTGTCGAGGCGATGCATGTTGCCTCCCGGCGCTCCGGTTTTGAACAGCGCGACGATTTTGCCGTCAAGGGCATCATCGGCCTGGGCTTGCCGGAAGCGATCCGCACCCTGTACCCCGAGATCGATGACGCCGAATTGATCGCGTTTCGCGAGCATTACGCCGAGCATTACATTGCGTCGGAGGCCGTGCCTTCGCCGTTGTTCGAAGGAGTTGTCGAGTCGCTCGAGGCATTTCGTGCCGAGGGCTATCATCTGGCTGTGGCGACCGGCAAGGCCCGTCGCGGGCTGGATCGGGTGCTGAAGGCCCATGGCTGGGAGGATTACTTCGATATCACTCGTGCCGCCGACGAGACCGCCAGCAAGCCCCATCCGCTGATGCTCGAGCAAATTCTCGCGCATTGCGAGGTTCGCCCGGAACAGGCATTGATGGTCGGTGATTCGTCCTTTGATTTGCAGATGGCACGCAACGCCGGCATGGGGTCAGTGGCCGTAAGCTATGGCGCTCAATCGATCGATGCGCTGAAGTTGTATGAGCCGCGACTGGCCATCGACCGTTTTTCAGAATTGCACGCCTGGCTGAGTCAGCAGGCTTAACCAGTTGTTTTTGGGGTGGACGGCATGACCGACGAATGGAAGGCGCCCGCCAAGGCGAGCGCAGAGAGCGGTGACGACAAAAGCTGGAAGCTGCTGGAGAAGACGCTGCTGGCCAGTGTGCAGGAGCAGCGCCGGTCCCGTCGCTGGGGAATATTCTTCAAGTTGCTGACGTTTGTGTATCTTTTCGGTGCGATTGCTCTGTTTTCGCCGCTGATGGATATGGAAAAGGCCGCTACCCTCAGTGCAAATTACACGGCGTTGATCGATGTGGCAGGCATGATTGCCGACAAGGAACCGGCCAGCGCAGACAATATCGTCGGCAGCCTGCGCGCGGCTTTCGAGGACAAGAAGGTCAAGGGTGTCATTCTGCGCATCAACAGCCCGGGCGGCAGTCCGGTGCAGTCGGGTTATGTCTATGACGAGATCCGTCGCCTGCGTGGCCTGCATCCGGACACCAAGCTGTATGCGGTCATTTCCGACCTGGGGGCTTCCGGTGCTTACTACATCGCCAGCGCGGCGGATCAGATCTACGCCGACAAGGCGAGCCTGGTCGGCTCCATCGGTGTGACGGCGGCCGGTTACGGCTTTGTCGGCACCATGGAGAAGCTGGGCGTCGAGCGTCGCACTTACACCTCGGGCGAACACAAGTCGTTCCTCGATCCATTCCAGCCGCAGAAGCCGGAAGAAACCGCTTTCTGGCAGGGTGTGCTCGATACGACCCACAAGCAGTTCATCAACAGCGTCAAGCAAGGGCGCGGAGATCGCCTGAAGGACAAGGAGCATCCGGAGCTGTTCTCCGGTCTGGTCTGGTCCGGCGAGCAGGCGCTGCCGCTGGGATTGATCGATGGGCTGGGCAATGCCAGTTCGGTTGCGCGGGATGTGATCGGCGAGAAAGAGTTGGTGGACTTTACCGTTCAGGAGTCGCCATTCGATCGCTTCTCGAAGAAGCTCGGTGCCAGCGTGGCTGAGCATTTGGCGATGTGGATGGGGTTTAACGGTCCGTCGCTGCGTTAAGCTGTTTTAAAGATCAAAAGATCGCAGCCTGCGGCAGCTCCTACACAGATCGCCTGTAGGAGCTGCCGAAGGCTGCGATCTTTTGCTTTCAGGGTATTTGCACGCCTTCGGCCAATAGCATGTCGATCAAGCGAATCAGCGGAAGACCAATCAGGCTGGTCGCATCAGGCCCCTCGGTACTGCGAAACAGGCTGACCCCCAGGCCTTCGGCCTTGAAGCTGCCTGCGCAGTCGTAGGGCTGCTCGGCGTGCAGGTAGCGCTCGATGCGGGTCGCGTCGAGTGAGCGCATGTGTACGGTGAACGGCACGCAATCGACCTGGCAGTGCCCTGTCCGGCTGTTGAGCAAGGTCAGGCCGGTCAGGAATGTCACGCTGGCGCCGCTGGCGGCCAGCAGTTGTTCGCGGGCTTTTTCGAAGGTGTGGGGCTTGCCTATTATCCGCTCTCCCAGCACGGCGACCTGGTCGGAGCCGATTATCAGATGAGCGGTATGGCTGGCGGCCAGGGCGCGTGCCTTCTCTTCGGCAAGGCGCTTGACCAGCGCGACGGCGGATTCGCCCGGGCGATGGCTTTCGTCGATATCCGGCGAACTGCAGGTGAATGGCAGTTGCAGGCGGGCCAGCAATTCCCGGCGATAGACCGAGCCGGAAGCGAGTAATAAAGGCAGCATGCGCATCTCCATAAGGCAGGTGCGAATTCTAGCGAGGCTTCCAAGTGACGGACAGGGCTGAATTTCCTTTGACATGGCCGGGTGCATCCCTATAATGCTGCGCCTATGTTGAATGACCCGATTCCACCTCACGTTGACCCGCGCAAATTGGCTGATCGTGGCACCACCCTTCAAGGTGAAATGCTGCTGGCCGATTTGGAGAGACTCTGCGACCCGCTTTCCGACAATGTCGGTACGGTGCAGGCTAAATTCGTTTTTGAACGAGATGAACGTAAATCTGTGGTCATCCACAGCTTTATCGACACTGAAGTCAAAATGGTTTGCCAGCGTTGTCTTGAGCTGGTCACCCTGCCGATCCATAGCGAATGCAGTTACGCTGTGGTGAAGGAGGGTGCGAATACCCAGTCGTTGCCGAAAGGTTATGACGTGCTGGAACTGGGCGAAGATCCATTGGATCTGCAGTCACTGATCGAGGAGGAGCTTCTGCTCGCCTTGCCCATTGTGCCTGCTCATCATCCGGAAGAATGCCAGCAGCCGGCGGGAGCAGATGAGCCCGAACCGAGCGAGGACGAGGTAACGCGGTCCAACCCGTTCAGTGTATTGGCGCAGTTAAAGCGTGACCCAAACGTTTAGGAGTTAATCAATTATGGCTGTTCAGCAGAACAAAAAATCCCGCTCTGCCCGTGACATGCGCCGTTCGCACGACGCTCTCGAGGCTAGCACCCTGTCTGTAGAAAAAACCACCGGTGAAGTTCACCTGCGTCACCACGTATCGCCAGAAGGCGTATACCGTGGCCGTAAAGTGATCGACAAGGGCGCTGACGAGTAATCACTTGTCCGCTCAAGTCATCGCGATTGACGCAATGGGCGGGGACTTCGGTCCCCGCAGCATTGTCCAGGCCAGTCTTGCTTGCCTGTCCGCTACACCCTCGCTGCACCTGACCCTCGTCGGTCAACCCTCCCTACTTGAAGAATTGATCGCTGGCCATTCGGCTGTGGATCGCGCGCGCCTGTCGATTGCTCCGGCGAGCGAAGTCGTCGGCATGGACGAAAAACCCGCCCAGGCCTTGCGAGGCAAGCCCGATTCATCGATGCGCGTGGCCCTTGAGTTGCTGCGCGACGGTAAAGTCCAGGCCTGTGTCAGTGCCGGCAATACCGGGGCGCTGATGGCGTTGTCGCGCTTCGTGCTCAAGACCCTGCCGGGCATTGACCGTCCGGCCATGGTGGCGGCGATCCCGACACAACAGGGTTACTGCCAATTGCTCGACCTGGGTGCCAACGTCGATTGCAGTGCCGAGCATCTGTTGCAGTTTGCGGTCATGGGCTCGGTGGCGGCGGAGACGCTGGGCATCAGCCGCCCACGGGTGGCGTTGCTGAATATCGGCACCGAAGACATCAAGGGCAATCAGCAGGTCAAGCTGGCGGCGACTTTGTTGCAAGGCGCCCGGGGCATCAATTACATCGGCTTTATCGAGGGCGACGGTTTGTACCGTGGCGAAGCGGATGTGGTGGTGTGTGACGGTTTTGTCGGCAACATCCTGCTCAAATCCAGCGAAGGCCTGGCGACCATGATTGCCGGGCGCATCGAGGCGTTGTTCAAGAAGAGCCTGGCCTCACGTGCGGTCGGTGCACTGGCGCTGCCGTTGATGAAGCGTCTGCAGGCCGACCTGGCGCCTGCCCGGCATAACGGCGCGAGCTTTCTCGGCTTGCAGGGGATTGTGGTGAAGAGCCACGGTTCTGCAGGGGTCCAGGGTTTCCAAAGCGCCATTTCGCGCGCCATGATCGAGATTCAGGAGAATCTTCCCGAGCGCCTGCACGGTCGTCTGGAGGATTTGTTGCTTTAGGCGTTTTCGTCGGACAATGCTTAAATGTGACCGCTTGGTTCGATGGGCCATCCAACTGTCAGTTTCTTGCGTCCCCAAAGCGGGGCGCCAATTCTCCGACGACAAGATCATTAGGGGCTTGTTACATGTCTGCTTCCCTCGCATTCGTCTTCCCGGGACAGGGTTCGCAGTCCCTCGGCATGCTGGCCGAGCTGGGCGCACAACACCCGGTTGTCCTTGAAACATTCAAAGAAGCTTCCGATGCACTGGGTTACGACCTGTGGGCACTGACCCAGCAAGGGCCGGAAGAGCAACTCAATCAAACCGATAAAACCCAACCGGCCATTCTGACCGCCTCGATCGCCCTGTGGCGTCTGTGGCTGGCCGAGGGTGGTGCGCGTCCGGCCTACGTCGCCGGGCACAGCCTGGGTGAATACAGCGCGCTGGTGGCAGCGGGCAGCCTGAGCCTGGGCGACGCGGTGAAACTCGTCGAACGTCGTGGCCAGCTGATGCAGGAAGCCGTTCCGGCCGGGCAGGGCGGCATGGCCGCCATCCTCGGCCTGGATGATGCCGACGTACTGGCCGCCTGTGCCGAAGCGGCGCAAGGCGAAGTGGTCAGCGCGGTGAACTTCAACTCCCCGGGCCAGGTGGTCATCGCCGGTGCCAAGGCTGCGGTCGAGCGCGCCATCGAAGGCTGCAAGGCGCGTGGTGCCAAGCGCGCCATGCCGCTACCGGTCAGCGTGCCGTCCCACTGCGAGCTGATGCGTCCGGCTGCCGAGCGTTTTGCCGAATCGATCGCCGCGATCAACTGGCAGGCGCCACAGATTCCTGTGGTCCAGAACGTCAGCGCCGAAGTGCCGGCCGATCTGGAAACCCTCAAGCGTGATCTGCTCGAACAGCTGTACAAGCCCGTACGCTGGGTCGAATCCGTACAGGCGCTGGCTGCCAGGGGCGCGACCAATCTGGTCGAGTGCGGCCCGGGTAAAGTGCTGGCCGGTCTGAACAAGCGTTGCGCCGAAGGCGTATCGACATCCAACCTCAATACCCCAGACGCTTTCGCTGCCGCCCGTGCAGCGTTGGCCTGAATCAGGAGAAGCTTGCATGAGTCTGCAAGGTAAAGTTGCACTGGTCACCGGTGCAAGCCGTGGCATCGGCCAGGCTATCGCCCTGGAACTGGGTCGTCAGGGTGCCATCGTTGTCGGTACCGCGACTTCCGCGTCGGGTGCCGAGCGTATTGCCGCGACCCTGAAGGAAAACGGTATTCAAGGCACCGGCCTGGAACTCAATGTCACTAGTGACGAGTCCGTGGCGGCGGTCCTGGCGAGCATCCAGGAGCAGTTCGGTGCGCCGGCGATCCTGGTCAACAATGCCGGTATCACCCGCGATAACCTGATGATGCGCATGAAAGACGACGAGTGGCACGACGTTGTCGATACCAACCTGAACAGTCTGTTCCGCCTGTCCAAGGGCGTTTTGCGTGGCATGACCAAAGCCCGTTGGGGCCGAATTATCAGTATTGGTTCGGTTGTGGGTGCCATGGGCAACGCAGGCCAAGTAAACTACGCTGCCGCCAAGGCCGGTCTGGAAGGTTTCAGCCGTGCATTGGCGCGTGAAGTCGGTTCGCGTGCGATTACGGTAAACTCGGTGGCCCCAGGGTTCATCGATACCGATATGACCCGTGAACTCCCCGAGGCGCAGCGTGAAGCCTTGCAGACGCAGATTCCGCTGGGTCGTCTGGGGCAAGCTCAAGAGATCGCGTCCGTGGTCGCTTTTCTTGCGTCGGACGGTGCGGCTTACGTTACCGGAGCTACAATCCCGGTGAACGGCGGGATGTACATGTAATTCAAATGTGACGGATTGCTTCAAAAAAATGTCATACGAGCTGTCTAAAATCCGTTATAAAGCTGCAATCTATTTATAGGCAGAGGGTCACCGGGTTCGAGGAGTGAAGCTTTCAGTTGAAAAGCTGAAAAGCCTTTCTATACACTTACCCACTGGCCAGCTGCCTGAATTTGTCCATTAGGAGTGAAAACAAGGTATGAGCACCATCGAAGAGCGCGTCAAGAAAATCGTTGCTGAGCAACTGGGCGTTAAAGAAGAAGAAGTGGTCAACACTGCTTCCTTCGTTGAAGACCTGGGTGCCGACTCCCTTGACACCGTTGAGCTGGTGATGGCTCTGGAAGAGGAATTCGAGACCGAAATCCCTGACGAAGAAGCCGAGAAGATCACTACTGTACAAGCTGCAATCGACTACGTTACTAGCCACCAGGCGTAATAGTTTGTAATCGTTGCTCGCTGTCATGGAAAAACCGCACTGCCATCATGGCGTGCGGTTTTTTCTTTAGGCCTGATGCAAAGTCGTCATTTGAAAAAAGGAGAGTGCTGTGTCGCGTAGACGCGTCGTAGTCACCGGTATGGGTATGTTGTCGCCACTGGGTACGGATGTGCCGAGCAGCTGGCAGGGCATTCTGGCTGGCCGCAGTGGCATTGGTCTGATCGAACACACCGACCTTTCTGCCTATTCCACCCGTTTTGGCGGCTCGGTAAAGGACTTCAATGTCGAGGAATACCTGTCGGTCAAGGAAGCCCGCAAACTCGACCTGTTCATTCAGTACGGTCTGGCAGCAGGTTTTCAGGCGGTACGCAATTCCGGTCTGGAAGTCACTGACGCCAACCGTGAGCGTATCGGCGTGGCCATGGGCTCGGGTATTGGCGGTCTGACCAATATCGAAGAAACCGCCCGCACGCTGCACGAGACCGGCCCACGGCGGATTTCCCCGTTCTTCGTGCCAGGCTCGATCATCAATATGATTTCCGGTTTCCTGTCGATCCATCTGGGGGCACAGGGACCTAACTACGCCATCGCCACGGCCTGTACCACCGGTACCCACTGCATTGGCATGGCAGCACGCAACATCATGTACGACGAAGCCGACGTGATGATTGCCGGCGGCGCCGAGATGGCAGCCTGCGGCCTGGGCATGGGCGGCTTCGGTGCCTCGCGCGCTCTGTCCACCCGCAACGACGAGCCGACCCGCGCCAGCCGTCCATGGGACAAGGGCCGTGACGGCTTCGTGCTGTCCAATGGTGCCGGTGCACTGGTTCTGGAAGAGCTGGAACACGCCAAGGCCCGTGGTGCGACCATCTACGCCGAACTCATTGGCTTCGGCACCAGCGGCGATGCCTACCATATGACTTCGCCACCTGCCGATGGCGCGGGTGCTGCCCGCTGCATCACCAATGCGCTGCGCGATGCGAAGATCAATGGCGATCAAGTGCAGTACATCAACGCCCACGGCACGTCGACTCCCGCTGGCGATCTCGCTGAGGTCAACGCGATCAAGTCGGTGTTCGGCGAGCATGCCTACAAGCTGGCCGTCAGTTCGACCAAATCCATGACCGGCCACCTGCTGGGTGCGGCGGGTGCGGTCGAGGCGATCTTCAGCGTGCTGGCGATCAACAGCCAGGTAGCGCCGCCGACCATCAACCTTGATGAGCCGGACGAAGGCTGCGACCTCGATTTCGTGCCGCACACCGCGCGCAACATGGATATCGATGTGGTCGTGTCCAACTCCTTCGGTTTTGGCGGCACCAACGGCTCGCTGGTGTTCCGCCGGTTCGCAGGCTGATGGACTGCTGGGTCGACGGTCAGCCGGCTGACGCTCTGTCGCTGAAGGATCGCGGCCTGGCTTATGGCGATGGTCTGTTCGAAACCATCGCCGTGCGCAACGGACAGCCCGTGTTGCTGGAGCGGCATCTGTCGCGTCTGGCGGATGGCTGTTCGCGTCTGGCGCTTGCTGCCGATCAGGAATTGATCCGCAGCGAACTGCTGGCCTACGCCGCGGCATTGGGTGACGGGGTGCTCAAGCTCATGCTCACTCGTGGCGACGGCCTGCGCGGTTACGCGCCCGATCCTTCGGCCCAGGCCCGACGCATTCTGCAAGGCAGTCCACCTGCAGCCTACGCTGCCGCGCATGGTGAGCAGGGTGTTCGTCTGTTTCCCTGCACCACGCGATTGTCCAGGCAGCCATTACTGGCCGGTCTCAAGCACCTCAATCGACTTGAACAAGTCCTCGCCCGTGCCGAATGGCAGGACACCGAGCATGCCGAAGGCTTGATGCTCGATCAGGCCGGGTGCGTGATCGAGGGCGTGTTCAGCAATCTGTTCCTGGTGCGTGACGGTGTGCTCATCACGGCTGATCTCAAGCGCTGCGGTGTGGCCGGGGTGATGCGTGCCGAATTATTGTTCCAGGCCGGGTTGCTGGGAATCCCCACGCAAATCACCGACATCCCCCTCGAACAGCTGCAATGGGCTGACGAAGTCTTTGTCTGCAACAGCGTGTATGGTATCTGGCCTGTGCGTGCCTATGCAGCTCTTCACTGGCCGGTTGGGCCGCTCACCCGTAAACTCCAAACCATTGCCCGTGCGCTACTGGATGCTTGATACGTGAGACGTAAACTCTTGCTGCTGCTGGAAACCGGAGTGGTTCTGGCAGGGCTGCTGATGGGTGCTTCAGCCTGGAAAATTCATTCGGCGCTGGTACAACCGCTGAACATTGCCCAGGAACAATTGCTGGATGTGCCCAAGGGCACCACGCCGACCCGCACCTTCTACCGACTTGAAGCCAATGGCGTCATCAAGGACGCCTTCTGGCTGCGCGTGTATTGGCGCTTCAATCTCGCCAAGCAACCCCTGCACAGCGGTGAATACCGCATGAAGCCGGGCATGACCGTCGAAGGCCTGATCGACCTGTGGAAACGCGGGGAAATGGTACAGTACAGCCTCACCTTGGTCGAAGGCTGGAATTTCCGCCAGGTGCGCGCAGCGCTGGCCAAGGAAGAGAAACTCGATCATAGCCTCGACGGCTTGAGCGATAGCCAGGTCATGGACAAGCTCGGCCATACCGGGATTTTTCCGGAAGGGCGCTTCTTCCCTGACACCTATCGATACGTGCGCGGCATGTCCGATATCGAGCTGCTGAAAACCGCCTACGACCGTCTCGACGAAGTGCTCGCCAGGGAATGGGAGCAGCGCGCCGCGGATGCGCCGTACACCGAGCCCTATCAAGCGCTGATCATGGCCTCGCTGGTCGAAAAGGAAACCGGCGTACCGCAGGAGCGCGGGCAGATTGCCGGCGTGTTTGTACGGCGGATGGCGATGGGCATGCTGCTGCAGACCGACCCGACGGTGATCTACGGCCTCGGCGACCGCTACAGCGGCAAGCTGACCCGGGCCCACCTCAAGGAAGCGACGCCCTACAACACCTACATGAATGCGGGCCTGCCGCCGACGCCTATTTCCATGGTCGGTCGCGAAGCCATTCATGCGGCACTCAATCCGGTGGAGGGCAACAGCCTCTACTTCGTGGCGCGTGGTGATGGCACTCACGTGTTCTCCGACGATTTGGATGCCCACAACAATGCCGTGAAGGAGTTCCAGCTCAAGCGTCGCGCCGATTACCGCTCCAGCCCGGCGCCTACTGCCACGCCAGAGACAGCGCCGACCCAGACTGAGCAAAACGGTACGCAGGAGGCCAAGGCTTCGCAGGAGCTGGCACCGATCCCGGCCGCTTCACCGAGCACGGCACCCGAGGCGCTGCCGCAAGTGCCGGCGCAAGATCCTGCGCCAGCTCCTGAAACACCGGAGCCCGATGCAAGCGCACCGAATAGCCCGCAATGACTCTGATTAAGGACTGCCTGTGACTGGCTTGTTTATTACTCTGGAAGGCCCGGAAGGCGCCGGCAAGAGCACCAATCGCGAATACCTGGCCGAGCGCTTGCGCGCCGCCGGCATCGAGGTGGTGCTGACCCGCGAGCCGGGGGGCACGCCGTTGGCCGAGCGCATCCGTGAAGTGCTGTTGGCCCCGGTCGACGAAGTCATGAACCCGGATACCGAGTTGCTGTTGGTGTTCGCGGCGCGTGCCCAGCACCTGGCTGAAGTGATTCGCCCGGCACTGGCCCGCGGTGCCGTGGTCTTGTGTGATCGTTTTACCGATTCGACTTATGCCTACCAGGGCGGCGGCCGTGGCTTGTCGCTTGAGCGCATCGCGGCTCTGGAAACCTTCGTTCAAGGCGATCTGCGCCCGGACCTGACACTGATTTTCGATCTGCCTGTCGAGGTCGGCCTGGCCCGCGCCAGCGCACGTGGCCGCCTGGATCGCTTCGAACTCGAAGGCCGGACCTTTTTCGATGCCGTACGCCATGCGTTCCTCAAGCGGGCCAAGGCGGATCCGGCGCGTTATGTGCTGGTCGATGCGGCGCAACCGTTGGCACAGGTTCAGCAATCGCTGGATGCCTTGCTGCCACGCCTGCTGGAGTTGAACCGTGGCTGAGGCCTATCCGTGGCAGGAAAACCTCTGGCAGCACCTGGCGGGTCGCGCACAGCATGCGCACGCCTACCTGCTGCATGGCCCGGCCGGGATCGGCAAGCGGGCACTGGCCGAACGCCTGATGGCCAGCTTGCTGTGCCAGCGCCCGACGGCGCTGGAGGCCTGCGGCGAATGCAAATCCTGTCTGTTGCTCAAGGCTGGCAGCCACCCGGATAACTACATCCTTGAACCGGAAGAAGCCGACAAGGCGATCAAGGTCGATCAGGTTCGCGATCTGGTCGGTTTCGTGGTGCAGACCGCGCAGTTGGGCGGGCGCAAAGTGGTGCTGATCGAGCCGGTCGAGTCGATGAACATCAACGCCGCCAACGCCTTGCTCAAGAGCCTCGAAGAGCCGTCCGGCGATACGGTTTTGTTGCTGGTGAGCCATCAGCCGAGCCGCTTGCTGCCCACCATCAAGAGTCGCTGCGTGCAGCAGGCCTGTCCGCTGCCGGGCGAGGCCATGAGCTTGAAGTGGCTGGCCCAGGCATTGCCGGAATGTTCCGAAGAGGAGCGCGTCGAGTTGCTGACGCTGGCCGCAGGTTCGCCACTGGCGGCAGTCAATCTCCAGGCCCAGGGCGTGCGTGAACAGCGCATGCAAGTCGTGGAAGGGGTGAAGAAGCTCCTCAAGCAACAGCAGTCGCCGACGCAACTGGCCGAAGAATGGAAAAACATTCCGATGTTGCGCCTGTTCGATTGGTTCTGCGACTGGTCGAGCCTGATCCTGCGCTATCAGTTGACTCAGGACGAAGCCGGCCTCGGCCTGGCCGACATGCGCAAGGTGGTGCAATACCTGGCGCAGAAAACCGCCCAGGGCAAAGTCCTCGATATTCAGGACTGGATTCTCGCCCAGCGACAGAAAGTCTTGAGCAAGGCCAACCTCAATCCGGCCTTGCTGCTGGAAGCCTTGCTGGTGCAATGGGCGTCATTGCCTGCCCAAAGATGACTGTCTGCGCCTAGAATTCATCAGTACACCCGACCGTCCCACCCATTCGATGTAAGTTGCAGCCCTTTATGCTCGTAGATTCCCATTGTCACCTCGATCGCCTCGACCTGGCCGCCCACGACGGCTCCCTGGATGCTGCCCTGGATGCCGCCCGGCAGCGCGGGGTAGGGCACTTTCTGTGTATCGGTGTCAGCGCGGACAACGCGGCCGACGTCAAGGCCCTGGCCGAACGTTATGACGACGTCGACTGCTCGGTGGGCGTGCACCCTCTGGATGTACAACCGGGTGCCGCGCCTGCGCTGGACTGGCTGTTGCAGGAGCTCAATCACCCGCGGGTGGTCGCCATCGGCGAAACCGGCCTCGATTACCACTACGAGCCGGAAGCGGCGCAGTTGCAGCAGGAGTCCTTTCGCCTGCACCTGCAAGCGGCGCAGCAGACCGGCAAACCGGTGATCATCCACACCCGTGGGGCCCGCACCGATACCCTGGACTTGCTGCGCGAAGCGGCACTGCCCCAGGCGGGCGTATTGCACTGCTTTACCGAAGACTGGGAAATGGCGAAGGCTGCGCTGGACATGGGCTATTACATTTCCTTGTCCGGGATTGTCACTTTTCGCAATGCCGATGCGTTGCGCGACGTGGCCAGCAAGGTGCCGGCCGACCGACTGCTGGTGGAAACCGATTCGCCCTACCTGGCGCCGATTCCCCATCGCGGCAAGCCAAACCTGCCGCAGTACGTACGTGAAGTAGCGGAATTTCTGGCAATGTTGCGTGGTGAACCCTACGAGCGGTTTGCCGAGCAGACCACGGCCAATTTCAAGCGGCTGTTCCCGCTGGCACATGTGAAAGGTTAAATCGCAGGCAAAAAAAACCCGGGTTCTGGGGGGTGAATCCGGGTTAAGACCATTAGGAGTAAAACAATGGCACGCGGTCCGTTGGTACCAATATCGGCGTGACACTTGGGGGAGATGCCCCGCCGACAGTTCAAGTATTGATCAGGATTTCGCCTCGTCCAGTTTGCTGGTCAGGGTTTTTAAACAAATTTGGAATACGTGCGCTTCGGAAGAGTTCTCATCAACCGGCAATCGTGCGCGGAATGACCGGAAAGCGCAGATATGGTCGGATGATCCGTGCATTTTTGCGTAAGTTAGGCATAATACGCGGCTTCGAATTTTGACCCCGACAGACCTTTTCTTATGCATAAAGAACCTCGTAAGGTCCGTGAGTTTCGTCGCCGCGAGCAGGAAATTCTCGATACCGCGCTAAAGCTGTTCCTCGAACAAGGTGAAGACAGTGTCACCGTCGAGATGATTGCTGATGCCGTCGGTATCGGCAAAGGCACGATCTACAAGCACTTCAAATCCAAGGCGGAAATCTATCTACGCCTGATGCTCGACTACGAGCGCGATTTGAACGCACTGTTGCATTCGGCCGATGTCGACAAGGACAAGGAAGCCCTGTCCCGGGCCTACTTCGAATTCCGCATGCGCGATCCACAACGCTATCGCCTGTTCGACCGCCTCGAAGAGAAGGTGGTCAAGGGCAACCAGGTGCCGGAGATGATCGAGGAGCTGCACAAGATCCGTGCCTCGAACTTCGAACGCCTGACCTTGCTGATCAAGGGCCGGATCAGCGAAGGCAAGCTGGAAGACGTGCCACCTTACTTCCACTACTGCGCGTCCTGGGCGCTGGTGCACGGCGCCGTCGCGCTGTATCACTCGCCGTTCTGGAGCAATGTGCTGGAAGATCAGGAAGGTTTCTTCCAGTTCCTGATGGACATCGGCGTGCGCATGGGCAACAAACGCAAGCGCGACACCGACACTTCCGGTAGCTGAGCCATTCAGTTGCCTTATTGCGCCATGATTTCGCTACTTGGCGCAGTACCGCAGGAATATACTCAGGTAGAGGACTTGCTAAAACTTGATTTCTGAGTCAAGTTTTAGCGGCCCGATATTCTTCCGCCGGAGTGACCATGATCGTTGACCGTCAAGGCAGGCGTTTTCGCAACTTGCGAATCAGTCTGACCTCTGCCTGCAATTACGCCTGTACCTACTGCGTGCCCAACGGCAAGCGGCTGGTGGCTGCGCAGGATGAATTGTCGGCCGAAGCGATGGCACGTGGCGTGGCTTATCTGATTGAAGCGGCAGGGATCGAGCGTCTGCGCATTACCGGCGGCGAGCCACTGGTCAGCCCGAAACTCGAAGCCTTCATGACGGCGGTCGGGCAGATGGGCCTGGAAGACATCAGCCTGACCACCAATGGCCAGTTACTGGCCAAGAAACTGCCACTGCTGGTGAACGCCGGCATTCGGCGCCTCAACGTCTCCCTCGACACCCTCGACGCCAGTGCGTTCCGCGGCATTGCCCGGGGTGGCGACCTTGCCACCGTGCTCGACGGCATGAGCGAGGCCAGAGCGGCCGGCATGAAGATCAAGGTCAACATGGTGCCGCTGCGTGGGCAGAACCTGGATCAAGTGATGCCGCTGCTCGACTACTGCCTGGAGCGCGGTTATGAACTGCGCTTCATCGAGCTGATGCGCATGGGCCACCTGGCCAACGATTCCAATGCCTTTCTGCAGCAGTTCGTCAGCCTCCAGCAATTGCTGAGCCTGATCGGCGAGCGCTATGAATATCTGCAGGCCGATGCCCCGGTCGATGCAACGGCGGTTCGTTATGAAATTCCCGGTCAGGGTTACTTCGGCGTGATCGCCAACGAAAGTGTGCCGTTCTGCCGGACCTGCTCGCGACTGCGCTTGTCTTCCACCGGGTGGCTGCATGGCTGCCTGTCGTCAAGCAATCGCCATTACGTCGGCGACCTGCTGGACAAGCCGCGCCACCAGGCGCTGCCGGCCTTGCAGAGACTCCTGGTGAAAGCCTTGGGGGACAAGCAGGAAGTGGCGTTCTCCGGCGGCGCGACGGTCATGAAGATCATCGGCGGCTGATCCGGCCTCATCGCGGGCAAGCCACGCTCCCACAAGGTTTTGCATAAACCCTTGTGGGAGCGAGCTTGCTCGCGATGGCTATGGATAAGCCAACAATGCCCATGAGCTGGCGCAAAAGCTGCATCCATCGGCCATTCGCCGGTTTTCCGACACCGGCCTCTGGAGGATAGGATGCGTAGCCTGGTTTTGCTGCTGGCCATTTTGGCACTTGGTGGCTGCATGAACGTCAGCGATATGGCCGAAGGGACTCGTTACCATATGAGCGATGCGGGGTTGCTCGATCATAGTGACAGCCGCCGCGTTAACAACCTGCGCATTCAACCGGATTCGTTCGTCTATATCGCTCAGGGCGCTTTCATGCCGCCGGGCAGCGCCGTTTACCCACGGCCCAACGTGATTGCGGAAGTCGCGTTCGATGGCTTCGTCGAATACTTCCCGATGGTCCGCCGTGCCCGTACGCCGGAAGGCCTCGACCAGGCTATGGTCGAAGCCCGTGCCGCCGGTGCGCACTACCTGCTCTACACCCGATTTGCCAAGTCAGACGACCGTATCGGCAACTCGGACGAATGGCTGGATCAGGAAGCCCTGGATCGCCTCGGCATCGACAGCGGTATGATTCAGATCATGTTGGTCGAGACCAGCACCCAGTATTTGATTGATACTGCGACCATCAAGAGTCGTGGCGGTTTACTGACGTTCCACGATAAAAAACCCGAAGACCTGATGGGCCCGCCGCTGGAGCAATATGCGCGCGGCCTGCTGGGGCTCAGCGACCAGTAACTTCAAGGAGAACGCCATGAGTGGCCCGCAAAAAGCCAACGATTTGCTGGGGCAGATCCCCAAGACCAAAGGCTTGCCGCCGGTGCACCTGTGGAACCCGGATTTCTGCGGCGACATTGACATGCGCATCGCCCGGGACGGCACCTGGTATTACCTGGGCACGCCGATCGGGCGCAAGCCGATGGTCAAACTGTTCTCCACCATCATTCGCCGCGACGGCGATGATTATTTCCTGATTACCCCGGTGGAAAAGGTCGGCATCAAAGTCGACGATGCGCCGTTCGTGGCGATTGCGGTGGACGTGGAAGGCGAGGGCGAGGCGCAGGTGTTGCGCTTTACCACCAATGTCGATGAGACCACCGAGGCCGGTGCGGAGCATTCCTTGCGCGTAGTGATCGATCCCGACACGCAGGAGCCAGCCCCTTACGTGCATGTGCGCAGTAATCTGGAGGCGTTGATTCACCGCAATGTGTTCTACCAATTGGTAGAGTTGGCGGTGAGTCGCGAGATCAACGGTCAGCGTTGGTTAGGCGTGTGGAGTGGTGGAGAGTTTTTCCCCATCGGTCTCGAACCCTGACGCAAAACCCTGTGGGAGCGGGCTTGCTCGCGAAAGCGCTGGGTCAGCCGACATCTTTGTTGGATGTGACTCCGTCTTCGCGAGCAAGCACGCTCCCACATTAGATTTCTGATTTCTTCAAAAAATCAAATTGACACCCAATCGTATGATGATTAGCGTGGTCCTCCATCGCATACGGCTTCGAGGTGCCCATGTCCAACAGCTTTCATGCTACGACGGTCGACTGGCTGGGATGCTGGCTGGCCACGGGGCAGGTCAGGCCGGGTGAGTCACTCAAGGTCGAAGCCGACCTCGGCGAGCAACTTGGCGTGAGCCGCACGGTCATCCGCGAAGCGATCAAAACCCTGGTTGCCAAAGGCATGCTCGAAGTCGGCCCGAAAGTCGGCACACGGGTGTTGCCGGTGCGGCGCTGGAACCTCTTCGATCCACAAGTCGTAGGCTGGCTGTCGCGCAGCGGCTTGCCGGAAAACTTCGTCGACGATCTGCTCGATCTGCGTCGCACCATCGAACCGATGGCCGTGCGCTGGGCTTGCGAGCGCGCCACCGGCGAACAGGTGAACGCGATCCTGTTGGCCTGCAACGCACTGGAACGGGCGGTGGACAGCGGCATTGATTACAACCGTGCCGACCAGCTCTTCCACGAGTGCATCCTCGCCGCCAGCCACAATCAATTCATCGAACAAATGGTTCCCGCCCTCGGCGCGTTGCTGGCGGTGGCCTTTGAAGTGTCCGCTGCCGATCCGGATGAACTGCGTCGCACCTTGCCGATTCACCGGGACCTGGCCGAGGCTATCGCGGCCCGTGATACCGCTCGGGGTGTCTGGGCCTGCATGACCCTGATCGATAACGCCGCCCTGGCGATCAAGCGTTACTACCCGCAAGTCATGGCCGACAAAAAGGCCAGCTGAGAACTCGAACCGCTGTAGGAGTGAGCTTGCTCGCGATGGTGTATCAGCACCACGAGGCCGACTGACACACCATCGCCAGCAAGCTGGCCCCATCATAAAAACAACAACCCTGCAGGAGGTTTCATGACGTTGACGGCGGTTACCGGGCATCGGGCGAAACTGGGCGAAGGTCCGTTCTGGGATGCGCCGACCCAGGCCCTGTATTGGGTGGATATCGCGGGTAAACAGGCGTTGCGGTTGATCGGCGCCAACGTGCAGATCTGGCAGATGCCGGAACATGTGTCCGCCTTTATCCCCTGTGAAAGCGGCGACGCGCTGGTGACATTGAGCAGTGGCGTGTATCGGCTCGATCTCGATTCACCGGGCCTGGCGCCGCGCCTGACATTGTTCTGCGTGGCCGATCCGCAACCAGGCAACCGCCCCAACGAAGCCCGCTGCGACGCCCAGGGCCAGCTCTGGCTCGGTACCATGCAAAACAATATCGGAGAACAGGGTGAAGACCTGCCCATCGTGCGCCGTTCGGGTGGACTGTTTCGCATCGATCGTACCGGGCGGGTTGTGCCGTTACTGCGCAACCTGGGCATTCCCAACACGCTGTTGTGGAGCGATGACGGCACCCGCGTTTATTTCGGCGACAGTCTCGATGGCACCTTGTATCGACACTTCATCCGCAGCGACGGCGCCCTCGATGCGTCGCAGGTCTGGTTTGGCCCGCATGGGCGCGGCGGCCCGGACGGTTCGGCGATGGATGCCGAAGGTTTTATCTGGAATGCCCGTTGGGATGGCCACTGTCTGCTCAGGTTGAGCCCTGACGGCAAAATCGACCGGACCATCGAACTGCCGATCAGTCGTCCCACCAGTTGCGTGTTCGGTGGTGCAGACCTGAAAACCCTGTACATCACCAGTGCGGCGAGTCCGCTGGGCCATCCGCTGGATGGGGCGGTGCTGTCGATTCCAGTGGATGTGCCCGGGAAGCGTTGCACGCGTTTTGCGGGTTGAGTCCCACAATATGGGATGTAAATATATATATTGAGATTTATCGCGGGCCAGGTTTATAGTCGGCCTCACCAGTTACATGCACTCACACTCAAAAAAACAAAACAGGTGAAGTGATGCAGCGAAACTCCCCCGTGCTCCCTTGCGGAGACAGTGCCGCAAAGCGTTTTCAAGCTGAAACGTTTTCGCGCTTACCTGTTTTCTTCCACAACGCCTTTTGACCGGCCATCGACTGATGTCCGGTTTTCGTCGTGTTTTCGAACAGGAGTCTTGAACCATGGCTGAACCGCTGTCATTGCCCCCGGTGCCCGAACCGCCCAAGGGTGAGCGCCTCAAAGACAAAGTCGTGCTGCTGACCGGTGCCGCCCAGGGCATTGGCGAAGCCATTGTGGCAACCTTTGCGTCCCAGCAGGCCAGGCTGATCATCAGCGACATTCAGGCCGAGAAGGTCGAGAAGGTCGCGGCGCACTGGCGCGGACAGGGCGCCGACGTGGTGGCAATCAAGGCTGACGTTTCACAGCCGCAGGATCTGCAGGCGATGGCCAGGCTGGCGGTCGAGCGACACGGCCGGATCGATGTGCTGGTCAACTGCGCCGGGGTCAACGTGTTCCGTGATCCGCTGGAAATGACCGAGGAAGACTGGCGTCGCTGCTTTGCCATTGACCTCGATGGTGCGTGGTATGGCTGCAAGGCGGTGCTGCCGCAGATGATCGAGCAGGGCATCGGCAGCATCATCAATATTGCCTCGACCCATTCCTCCCACATCATTCCGGGCTGCTTTCCCTACCCTGTGGCCAAGCACGGCTTGCTCGGCCTGACCCGCGCGCTGGGCATCGAATATGCGTCCAGGGGCATCCGCGTCAACGCCATCGCACCGGGCTATATCGAAACCCAGATCAATATCGATTACTGGAACGGTTTCGCCGACCCTCACGCTGAGCGTCAACGTGCGTTTGACCTGCATCCACCCAAACGCATCGGCCAGCCGATTGAAGTGGCGATGACCGCGGTGTTCCTGGCCAGTGATGAAGCACCGTTCATCAATGCCTCGTGCATCACCATCGATGGTGGGCGTTCGGTGATGTATCACGACTGAGTGACCGGGCTTTCAGGCGCCTTGGCACGTCTGAAATACAATCATCATACGATATGACTATTGGCGGTACGGTTTACCACCTTGGCTTTACAGAACGCTTTCAAAGAACGCTCAAGAAAAATAACAAGGAGTCAGCTTATGAATCGTCGTCATGCTATCCGTTCCCTGTGCTGTGCCGCGTTGGCGGTCTCGGCGGTCAGCCTGAGCAGCACGCTGCTGGCGGCCGAGGAAGTGAAAATCGGTTTCCTGGTCAAGCAGGCGGAAGAACCCTGGTTCCAGACTGAGTGGGCGTTTGCCGAAAAGGCCGGGAAAGAGAAGGGCTTCACCCTGATCAAGATCGCCGTGCCGGACGGTGAGAAAACCCTGTCGGCCATCGACAGCCTCGCGGCCAATGGCGCCAAAGGCTTCGTGATCTGCCCGCCGGACGTGTCCCTCGGCCCGGCAATCATGGCCAAGGCCAGGCTCAACGGGTTGAAGGTGATCGCTGTCGATGACCGTTTCGTCGATGCCGGCGGCAAATTCATGGAGGACGTGCCATACCTCGGCATGGCCGCGTTCGAAGTCGGCCAGAAGCAAGGCCATGCCATGGCCACCGAGGCGAAGAAACGCGGCTGGGACTGGAAAGACACGTACGCGGTGATCAACACCTACAACGAACTCGACACCGGCAAGAAGCGCACTGACGGTTCGGTGAAAGCCTTGGAAGACGCCGGCATGCCGAAGGACCACATCCTGTTCTCGGCCCTCAAGACCCTCGACGTGCCGGGCAGCATGGACGCCACCAACTCGGCATTGGTGAAACTGCCGAGTGCAGCGAAGAACCTGATCATCGGCGGCATGAACGACAACACCGTGCTCGGCGGTGTGCGCGCCACCGAGAGCGCCGGGTTCGCTGCGGCCAACGTGATCGGCATCGGCATCAATGGTACCGACGCCATCGGCGAGCTGAAGAAGCCCGACAGCGGCTTCTATGGTTCGATGCTGCCGAGCCCGCACATCGAGGGCTACAACACGGCGAGCATGATGTACGAGTGGGTCACCACCGGCACTGAACCGGCGAAATACACTGCCATGGACGACGTGACGCTGATCACCCGCGACAACTTCAAGCAGGAACTGGAAAAGATCGGCCTGTGGAACTGACGGCCAGTGATTTCAGCGGCGACCTCGGTGACGAGGTTGCCTGTCCGGTTTGATGAGGTGGGTTATGCACGCGCAAACACATACACAACAACACAGCGGCAGCTTGCGCTTCAACGGGATCGGCAAGACCTTTCCCGGGGTGAAGGCGCTGGACAACATCAGCTTCGTCGCCCATCCGGGGCAGGTTCATGCCTTGATGGGCGAGAATGGCGCCGGCAAATCGACGCTGCTGAAAATCCTCGGCGGGGCCTACATACCCAGCAGCGGAGCCTTGCAGATCGGCGAGCGGACGATGGACTTCAAGTCCACCGCCGACAGCATCGGCAGTGGCGTCGCGGTGATCCACCAGGAGCTGCATCTGGTGCCGGAAATGACCGTGGCGGAGAACCTGTTTCTTGGGCATCTGCCGGCCAGTTTTGGCCTGATCAATCGCGGCACCCTGCGCCAGCAGGCGCTGGCCTGTCTCAAAGGCCTGGCCGATGAGATTGACCCGCAGGAGAAAGTCGGGCGCCTGTCCCTGGGCCAACGGCAACTGGTGGAGATCGCCAAGGCGCTGTCCCGTGGTGCCCATGTGATTGCTTTCGACGAGCCCACCAGCAGCCTTTCGGCGCGGGAGATCGACCGCCTGATGGCGATCATCGGCCAGCTGCGGGACGAGGGCAAAGTGGTGCTCTATGTCTCCCACCGCATGGAAGAAGTATTCCGCATCTGCAACGCGGTGACGGTGTTCAAGGACGGGCGATACGTGTGCACGTTCGATGACATGAGCGAGTTGACCCACGATCAACTGGTCACCTGCATGGTCGGACGCGACATACAGGACATCTACGATTATCGCCCGCGCCAGCGCGGCGCGGTGGCACTCAAGGTCGACGGTCTGCTCGGGCCTGGCTTGCGCGAGCCCGTGAGTTTCGAGGTGCACAAAGGCGAGATCCTCGGGTTGTTCGGGCTGGTGGGCGCCGGTCGCACCGAACTGTTGCGCCTGCTCAGCGGCCTGGCACGCAACAGTGCCGGCCAGCTGAAACTGCGTGGCCATGAACTGAAGCTGCGTTCACCCCGGGACGCGATTGCCGCCGGGATCCTGTTGTGCCCCGAGGACCGCAAGAAGGAAGGCATCCTGCCGCTGGCCAGTGTCGCCGAGAACATCAACATCAGCGCCCGCGGCGCCCATTCCACCTTCGGCTGCCTGTTGCGTGGCTTGTGGGAGAAAGGCAACGCCGACCAGCAGATCAAGGCACTCAAGGTGAAAACACCACACGCCGGGCAGCCGATCAAGTTTCTATCCGGCGGCAATCAACAGAAGGCCATTCTCGGCCGCTGGCTGTCGATGCCGATGAAAGTGCTGCTGCTCGACGAACCGACCCGCGGCATCGACATCGGCGCCAAGGCCGAGATCTACCAGATCATCCATAACCTGGCGGCCGAAGGGATCGCAGTGATTGTGGTGTCCAGCGACTTGATGGAAGTCATGGGCATTTCCGACCGCATCCTGGTGCTGTGCGAAGGCGCGCTGCGTGGCGAACTGAGCCGCGACCAGGCCAACGAATCCAACCTGCTGCAACTGGCTTTGCCGCGCCAACGCGCCGACGGCGTGGCGAACTGAGAGGTGACTATGATGACAACCCAAAACAACACCCTGCCGACTACGCGTAAACCGCTGGATATGCGGCGTTTTCTAGATGATTGGGTAATGCTGCTGGCGGCCGTCGGAATCTTCGTGCTCTGTACCCTGATGATCGACAACTTCCTGTCGCCGCTGAACATGCGTGGCCTGGGCCTGGCGATTTCCACCACCGGCATTGCGGCGTGCACCATGTTGTATTGCCTGGCGTCCGGGCATTTCGACTTGTCGGTGGGCTCGGTGATTGCCTGTGCCGGGGTGGTTGCGGCGGTGGTGATGCGCGACACCAACAGCGTGTTTCTCGGTGTCTGTGCGGCGCTGGTGATGGGCCTGATCGTCGGGCTGATCAACGGCATCGTCATCGCCAAGCTGCGGGTCAACGCGCTGATCACCACGCTGGCGACCATGCAGATAGTGCGCGGCCTGGCCTACATCTTCGCCAACGGCAAAGCGGTGGGGGTGTCCCAGGAGTCATTCTTCGTGTTCGGTAACGGCCAGATGTTCGGCGTGCCGGTACCGATCCTGATCACCATCGTCTGCTTCCTGTTCTTCGGCTGGCTGCTGAACTACACGACCTATGGGCGCAACACCATGGCCATCGGCGGCAATCAGGAGGCGGCGTTGCTGGCCGGGGTCAATGTCGACCGGACCAAAATCATCATCTTTGCCGTGCATGGCGTGATTGGCGCGTTGGCCGGGGTGATCCTGGCGTCGCGCATGACCTCCGGCCAGCCGATGATCGGCCAGGGTTTCGAGCTGACCGTGATCTCGGCCTGTGTACTGGGCGGGGTATCGTTGAGTGGCGGTATCGGCATGATCCGGCACGTGATTGCCGGGGTGTTGATTCTGGCGATCATCGAGAATGCGATGAACCTGAAGAACATCGATACGTTTTATCAGTATGTGATTCGCGGTTCGATCTTGCTGCTGGCGGTGGTTATTGACCGACTGAAGCAGCGCTGACATACATTTCCTCTGTAGGCGCGGGCTTGCTCGCGAAGGGGCCATCAGCGTCAGTACATTTATCCTGGCTTCACTATTGGCTGATGTTGCTGTCCTCGTCCTCGGTGGTGCTGGAGCCGAGGCCACCGCTGCCGGGCGTTTTTTTGTCCGGCAAATCCGCCCCGCCCTGACGCCCCATGTCATTGCCCTGGATGCGCGGGTCGGTACCGGTGGACGGAGGCAGGTTGTGGTCGATGGTGGTGCCGTCGGTGTTCATGCCGGGGGCACTCTGGATGGCTGGCGCCCTGGGTTTTTCCACCGGATTGGTCGGGCCGGTGCTCGAGCCGAGGGTCCCGGCGAACGAGGCACAAGACAGCAGGGCGCAGAGGGCGAGGGCGGTCAACCTGGACAGGATCATGGTGTTGTCTCCAACGGGTAGAGTCCTTACCTGATTAGTCCGTCCTCGACCGGGATAGGTGCGTTGTCAGCGACGGACGGCTCAGGCCTGTGTCAATGCCCTGGCCGCTGCAGCTCTTCGCCAGATCAATCGGCCTGCGGTGATCAACCAGTTGAGCGCAGCAACCGCCAGCACGGTGAGCAGCAGTGTGGCCATCCCTTGCTCGACGATGATTTTCCCGGCCAGCAAGGGGAAGCCGAACACTCCGATGAAGTACGACAGGCTGAACAGCAGCAAGGACTGCGCGGTGGTGCCGGTCGGCGCCTCGTTGGCGGCCAGGCCGTTGATCACCGAGTAAGTCAGGCCGTAACCGGTCCCGAGCATCACCGCCGCGAGCACGTAGCTGAAGCTGCTGTCGACGACAAAACCGAACATGACGATCGATGCCAGCATCAGCCCCGAAAGCAGGCACGAGGCACGTAATGGATCGCGCTTGACCACGAACCCGGCAACCAGCATTCGGCCACTGATCGCCGCGCTCATGAAGCCGAGGAAGAACAGCGAGTAGTCGAGCGAGCGCGCTGCGGCATAACTGGTTTGAAAGCTCGACAGCCCGCCGAACACGCAGCCGCCAAGACCGACCATGATGATCGGGAAGACAGCCCTGGACGACAACACCTGACCCGCTGCACGCCACGAAATCCGCGACACGCTGCCCGATGGCAGGTGGGCCTGATTCAATGTCCGCTGCAGCCGCCAGAACAGCAGCACACCGGCCAGGCTGGCCAGCGCCGCCAGATAAAACGCAGCGCTCACCGGATACCCGAGGGCACTCGCCGCGCGGCCGAGCAGTGGACCACTGCCGATCCCGGTCATCATGCTACCCGACAGCAGGGCGAAGTATCTGGCGCGCTGTGCGGGGGTTACCAGGCTTGCCACGATGATCGGCCCCAGGGTGTAGAACACGCCCCAACCCAGGCCCAGCAGCAGGCCGAAAAACAACAGCAGAGGGCCGAAGCCCGGGGTCAGGGCGAAGCCCAGGCTGGCCGCTACCAGCAACACACCGAACAGCGCCACCGACCGGGCGGCACCGAGCAGGTCGGACAGATGGCCGGAAACGATCACCGCCGCAAAGGTGCTGAGCATCGCCGCCGAAATCACACTGCCGGCGTCGTGTTCGTTGCCGCCACGCGCGCCGATCAACAGCGACAGCAGGAAGGTCGAGCCATAGGACAATGACAACAGGTAACTGGCAAGGCAAAACAGGCCGAACAACTTGCTTGAGACAGGGGGTGTTGCGGTAGACATGACGCGGTTCCTTGACCGGATGAGAGAGCAGCGCCGCTATCTAACCACGCAGGGCCCGAATGTCAGGTCCAAGGTTATCGATGCCAGGGTTAGTGGCGACCGGAGTGAAGCCTCTATGCTGTTGTGGCGATCCAGCTTTTGTGGCGAGGGAGCTTGCTCCCGCTGGCCTGCGAAGCAGGCCCTGTCGCGACCTGCTCTGTTTTTCCAGATAGATCGCATTGCCTGCTTTTGGGGTTGCTGCGCAACCCAGCGGGAGCAAGCTCCCTCGCCACAGGCCACGTGTCGCCTTAGTATGGCGTTTTCAACTTTAGACAAGGCACGTCCATGACGATCGAAATCCGCCCGGCGACCCCCAGTGATGCACCGCAAATCCTCGCGTTCATCACTGAACTGGCCGACTACGAACGTGCCCGCCATGAAGTCATCGCCAGCGTTGCCGATATCGAGCGCAGCCTGTTCAGCGAAGGCGCCACCGCCCATGGCCTGATCTGCCTGCGCGACGGCGCAGCCATCGGTTTTGCGGTGTTCTTTTTCAGCTATTCCACCTGGTTGGGCAGCAATTGCCTGTACCTCGAGGACCTTTACATCACGCCGGAGCAGCGCGGCGGTGGCGCGGGCAAGACCCTGCTGCGGCATCTGGCGAAAATCGCCTGCGCCAACGACTGCGGTCGTTTCGAGTGGAGCGTGCTGGAGTGGAATACGCCGGCCATCGACTTCTACAAATCCCTGGGCGCGCAGCCGCAGGAGGAGTGGGTTCGGTATCGGATGGACGGGAAAGTATTGCGCGAGTTCGCCGAGGGCAGTTGAGCCGTATCCCCTGTAGGAGCGAGCCTGCTCGCGAAGAAATCGAAAGCACCACGGGGTGTCAGGTTTTCCGCTTAATCGTTGACGACCATCGCTAGCAAGCTAGCTCCTACACGGGAATGCATTCCAGGGAGCTACCGTAGGCGGTGGTTTTTTTTGTCTATGTCTCAATATGTGGGATGCATATTTATATATTGAGATTTTACAGCGCATGGGTTTATAGTCCCGCTCACTCACTGCCAAAAACCAAAACAGGTGAAGCGATGCAGGCGCAATTGATCGCGCTCGACTGGGGGACAACCTCATTACGTGCTTACAAACTGGCTGAAGACGGGCAGGTGCTCGAACAGCGTTCGCTGGCGTCGGGGATCATGCAGTTGCCCAAGACGCCACGAATCATTGGCGGCCGGGAATGCACCGACGGTTTTGAACTGGCTTTCGATGAGGCATGCGGTGACTGGCTCGATGCCCAGCCGCATTTGCCGGTGATTGCCTGTGGCATGGTCGGCAGCGCCCAGGGCTGGTGCGAAGCGGCCTACCGCGACACGCCGGCGAACGTCGCCACGCTCGGCACTTCCTTGCAAACCGTGCGCAGCCTGCGTGGCGTCGATGTGCACATCGTGCCCGGCGTCATCGAGCGTTCACGTCTGCCGAACGTGATGCGCGGTGAAGAAACCCAGGTGCTCGGTGTGCTGCAAAACCTGGCGGGCGAGGCGAGCGCGGACCTGCTGATCGGCCTGCCGGGCAGTCATTCGAAATGGGTGGAAGTGGCCGACGGTTGCATCGTGCATTTCGATACCTTCATGACCGGCGAAGTCTTCGCCGTGCTCAGCGAGCACAGCATTCTCGGGCGCACCCAGCAGCGTGGCGGGTCTTTCGAGGGGGATGCGTTTGATCGTGGCGTGCAGGTCGCGTTGTCGGCGGACGGTGAAACAGGTCCGCTGTCCACCCTGTTCAGTGCCCGCAGCCTGGGTCTGACGGGGGAATTGAGTGGCTGCGCCCAGGCCGATTATCTGTCCGGCCTGCTGATCGGCCACGAGTTGTCGGCCCTGGCCAATGTCCAGCGGCGTCGGCGCAACAGCGTGCACCTGCCGTCGATCATCCTTATCGGCAATACCCAACTCTGTGCCCGCTACCGCCGTGCGCTCGATGCCTGCGGTTTTACCCGGGTGACCCTGGCCGAACAGGCCACCGAACGCGGCTTGTGGCAACTGGCGCTCGCCGCCGGTCTGGTCACGTCCACCACATCCCGTTAAACCTGCCTGGAGGTCTGACATGCTCAAACAAGCGCTGGCGCAAAACGGCCTGATCGCGATTCTGCGCGGCCTGCGTCCACAGGAAGCTGCCGCTATCGGCGAAGTCCTGTACGCCGCCGGATTTCGCGTCATCGAAGTGCCGCTCAATTCCCCTGAACCGTACGACAGTATCCGCATCCTGCGCAGTACCCTGCCTGCCGATTGCCTGATCGGTGCCGGCACGGTGCTGACGCCGGAACAGGTCGAGCAGGTGAAAGCGGCCGGCGGACAGGTGATCGTCATGCCCCATAGCGATCCGAAGGTCCTGCGTGCGGCGAAAGCGGCGGGCCTGTCTCTGTCGCCCGGTGTTGCCACGCCCACCGAAGCCTTCGCGGCGTTGGCCGAAGGCGCGGACATCCTCAAGCTGTTCCCGGCCGAGCAAATGGGGCCGGCAGTCGTCAAAGCCTGGCTGGCGGTATTGCCGGCCGGGACGATCCTGGCGCCGGTCGGAGGCATTACCCCGGACAACATGCAGGAGTTTATCGACGCCGGCGTCAAAGGTTTCGGTCTCGGCTCCGGTCTGTTCAAGCCGGGCATGACCCCGGAGCAGGTGGCGGCCAATGCCAAGGCCTATGTCGCTGCCTGGAAAGCCCTTCGCTAAGACTTTTTGGCGCTGCGAGCGCTGCATCCAATAAGAGAGCCAAAGATGAAAATCACCAAACTGACCACCTTCATCGTTCCGCCACGCTGGTGCTTCCTCAAGGTCGAAACCGACGAGGGCGTCACCGGTTGGGGCGAGCCCGTGGTCGAAGGCCGCGCCCATACCGTCGCCGCTGCCGTTGAGGAATTGTCCGACTACCTGATCGGCAAGGACCCACGCAACATCGAAGACATCTGGACCGTGCTCTATCGCGGCGGTTTCTATCGTGGCGGTGCGATCCACATGAGCGCCCTGGCGGGTATCGACCAGGCCTTGTGGGACATCAAGGGCAAGGCGCTGGGCGTGTCGGTCAGCGATCTGCTCGGTGGTCAGGTGCGGGACAAGATTCGCGTGTATTCGTGGATCGGCGGCGACCGCCCGGCGGACACGGCGCGTGCAGCCAAGGAAGCGGTGGAGCGCGGTTTCACCGCGGTGAAAATGAACGGCACCGAAGAACTGCAATTCCTCGACACCTTCGACAAAGTCGACCAGGCCCTGGCCAACGTCGCTGCCGTGCGCGATGCGGTCGGCCCGAACGTCGGCATCGGCGTGGATTTCCATGGCCGGGTGCACAAGCCCATGGCCAAGGTGCTGATGAAGGAGCTTGATCCGTACAAGCTGATGTTCATCGAGGAGCCGGTGCTCAGCGAGAACTACGAAGCGCTGAAAGAACTCGCGCCACTGACCAGCACACCGATTGCCCTCGGTGAGCGCCTGTTCTCGCGCTGGGACTTCAAGCGCGTGCTCAGCGAAGGCTACGTCGACATCATCCAGCCGGATGCGTCCCACGCCGGTGGCATCACCGAAACCCGCAAGATCGCCAACATGGCCGAAGCCTACGACGTGGCGCTGGCGCTGCATTGCCCGCTGGGGCCGATTGCCCTGGCGGCCTGCCTGCAACTGGATGCGGCTTGCTACAACGCGTTCATCCAGGAACAGAGCCTGGGCATCCATTACAACGAGAGCAACGACCTGCTCGACTACGTGAAAGACCCACGGGTGTTCGACTACGACCAGGGCTTCGTGAAGATCCCGAACGGCCCGGGCCTGGGCATCGAGATCAACGAGGAGTACGTGATCGAACGCGCCGCCATCGGCCACCGCTGGCGCAACCCGATCTGGCGCCATGCCGATGGCAGTTTTGCCGAGTGGTGAGTGATCTCTGACTCACCACATATCCCTGTGGGAGCGGGCTTGCTCGCGAAAGCGTCCTGTCAGTCACATCAATGCTGGATGTGCCGCCGTCTTCGCGAGCAAGTCGAATCGTCGCACCGCCGCTCCCACACTTGATCTCCATAGGTAGTGAGATCTGCATTAACCCGGTTTTCGACCTCAATAACCATAAGAAGAGGCACTCTCCCCATGCAACCGCAAACCCTCACCGGGCAGGCGTCGTTGGTGACGCCCAGCCGCAAGCGTTTTTTCATCATGGTGCTGTTGTTCATCACCGTGGTGATCAACTACCTGGACCGCAGCAACCTGTCGATTGCCGCCCCGGCATTGACCAGTGACCTGGGCATCGACCCGATTCATGTTGGCCTGATCTTCTCTGCCTTCGGCTGGACCTACGCCGCCATGCAGATCCCCGGCGGCTGGCTGGTAGACCGGGTACCGCCACGCATTCTTTACACGGTAGCGCTGTTGCTGTGGTCGATTGCCACCGTGATGCTCGGCTTCGCCGGCAGCTTCATAGCGCTGTTCGTGTTGCGCATGGCGGTCGGGGCCCTGGAGGCGCCGGCCTATCCGATCAACAGCCGCGTGGTCACCACCTGGTTCCCCGAGCGCGAGCGTGCCACGGCCATCGGTTTCTACACCTCCGGGCAATTCGTCGGCCTGGCCTTCCTGACACCGGTGCTGGCCTGGCTGCAGCACGAATTCGGCTGGCACATGGTGTTCGTCACCACCGGCGCGGTAGGCATTCTGTGGGCAGTGATCTGGTACGCGGTGTATCGCGAGCCGCGGGACTTCAAAGGCGCCAATCAGGCGGAGATCGACTTGATCCGCGAGGGCGGCGGGTTGGTGGATATCCAGGCCGAACAGGCCAAGGTCAAAGCCAAATTCAGCTGGACTGACCTTGGCATTGTCCTCACCAAGCGCAAGCTCTGGGGCATCTACCTCGGCCAGTTCTGCCTCAACTCGACCCTGTGGTTTTTTCTGACGTGGTTCCCGACCTACCTGGTGAAGTACCGCGGCATGGACTTCATCAAGTCCGGTTTGCTGGCGTCGCTGCCGTTTCTCGCCGCGTTTATCGGTGTGCTGTGTTCCGGTTTCTTCTCGGACTTTTTGATCCGTCGCGGTTACACGGTAGGTTTCGCCCGCAAGTTGCCGATCATCAGCGGCTTGCTGATTTCCACCTCGATCATCGGCGCCAACTTCGTTGAGTCGACGCCGCTGGTGATTGCCTTCCTCGCGCTGGCATTCTTCGGCAACGGCCTGGCTTCGATCACCTGGTCTCTGGTGTCGACGCTCGCCCCGGCGCGTTTGCTCGGGCTGACCGGCGGGGTGTTCAACTTCATCGGCAACCTGTCGGCCATTGCCACGCCGATCGTGATCGGCTTCCTCGCCACGGGTGATTCCTTTGCCCCGGCGATCACCTACATCTCGGTGCTGGCGTTGATCGGTGCACTGTCCTACATCTTGCTGGTGGGCAAGGTCGAGCGTATCAAGTTGTAGTCGTGGCACGCGGGCGACCATAATGCCGCCCGTTCACTCGCTCAACGGTAAAGGCTGGATATGCAGGAAGATGCCCCAAAAATCGCCAAGGACGCCGCACCGACCGGCACCCAGACCCTGCTTCGCGGTTTGGGTGTGGTTCATGCCGTGGCCAGCGGCGCCCGCGACCTCAAGGAAATCGCCCGGCTGATCGGCACCACGCGCAGCACCACCCATCGCCTGGCCAGTTGCCTGGTGGACGAGCGTTACCTGCGGGTGGTGCCGCAAGTCGGTTATCTGCTGGGGCCGAAGCTGATCGAGTTGGGCTTTCAGGCCCGTGAAGAGTTGCCGTTGGTGACCCTGGCCGGGCCGTATCTGGATGAGTTGTCGGCGTTGACCGGCGACACCATTCACCTGGCGATCCGTGAAGGCGACGAAGTGCTGTACCTGCACAAGAACCCGGGGCGCAATGGCCCGGAAATGCGTTCGCGGGTCGGCCATCGCATGCCGCTCGCGCGCACCGGGATCGGCAAGGCGCTGATGCTCGACGATTCGCCGCAAGAGTGGCAGCGCCTGTACAAAGTCAGCCTGCCGGTGGGTGGGAAAAACCAGTTCTGGCCGCAGCACCCGGAGCAATCCTGGGAGCAGTTCGAGCAGCGCATGGTCGAATATGTGGCCGGCGGTTATGCCTTTGATCTGGAAGATAACGAGCCGTCGATCCGTTGCGTGGCGGCGCCGGTGCGCGATGCCAGCAAGCGCATCGTTGCCGGCATCAGCATCGCCAGTACCGTGCCGTACATGCCGCTGGAAAAAATGGCCGAGCTGATTCCCCTGATCAAAGGGGTCACGGCCCGGCTGTCGGCGGAGCTTGGTTTGAAGGTTTAAGCCTTGAAGGTTTAGAGCTTCAATGTCGCCATGTCGATGACGAAGCGGTACTTCACGTCACCGGCGATCATGCGGGCGTAAGCCTCGTTGATCTGGCGGATGTCGAGCATTTCGATGTCACAGGTGATGTTGTGCTCGGCGCAGAAATCCAGCACTTCCTGGGTTTCGGCGATGCCGCCGATCAGCGAGCCGGCGAGCACGCGACGCCCCAACACCAGTTTGGCGGCATGCACCGGCGGCTCCACCGGTTCGATCAACCCCACCAGTATGTGCACGCCGTCGAAACGCAGCGTATCGAGGTAAGGGTTGAGATCGTGCTGCACCGGAATGGTGTCGAGCAGGAAGTCGAAGTGACCGGCGGCAGCCTGCATCTGCGCGTCATCGGTGGACACGATCACATGGTCCGCGCCCTGGCGGCGAGCCTCTTCGGCCTTGCTCGCCGAACGGGTGAACAACGTCACTTCGGCCCCCATGGCCTTGGCGAACTTGATGCCCATGTGGCCGAGGCCGCCCATGCCGAGAATCCCGACCTTGTCGCCAGCCTTCACGCCGTAGTGCTTGAGGGGCGAGTAGGTGGTGATGCCGGCGCACAGGATCGGCGCGGCGCTGGCCAGGGCCAGTTTTTCCGGGATACGTACCACAAAGTGCTCGCTGACCACGATGCTGTCGGAGTAGCCGCCCATGGTGTTGCTGCCATCGACCCGGTCCGGGGTGGCGTAGGTCATGGTCGGGCCTTCGAGGCAGTATTGCTCCAGGTTGGCCTGGCAAGCCTCACAGCTGCGGCACGAGTCGACCATGCAGCCGACGCCAACCAGATCGCCGACTTTGTGCTTGGTGACATTCGCACCGACGGCGGTAACTTTGCCTACGATTTCGTGGCCAGGCATCAGCGGGTAAACAGCAATGCCCCACTCGTTACGGGCCTGATGGATGTCGGAATGGCAGACCCCGCAGTAGAGAATCTCTATGGCAACGTCGTCGGCCCGTGGACTGCGGCGTTCGAATTTCACGGGGGCGAGGGGAGTGGTGGCCGACTGGGCGGCGTATCCGATGGCGGTGTACATGGTGAACCTCGCAAAAGCGCTGACGGGTGAGGTGGCGCATTCTGGGCGCCGGATCCTGTACCGGCCATGGCGATTCCTCCGGGTGTCATGCCTATTCCTCCGGCATCCTGCTTTGATCGATCGCATTGGCGATCAGACCTGCGATGATGCTTTCATCCCTTTTTCCATGACTTTTTTGTGAAGAGCTCCGATGCTGTTGACCCGTCATCTTGATGCCAATGCCACCCTGGTTTCGTTGATCGAGCCGCTGTCCACTCGCGACGGGTTCGTCCCGACTACGTTGCCGGGCGTGCAGGTCCTGCGAGCCAGTTGCGATGTGGCCCGTGGGCCGCAGATCTATGAGCCGAGCCTGGTGATCATCGCCCAAGGCAGCAAACTGGCGTACCTGGGGCCGCGCACCCTGGAATATGGCGCAGGGCACTACCTGATTCAGGCGCTGCCGGTGCCGTTCGAGTGTGAAACCTTTGCTGCGCCGGATGGGCCGATGCTTGGGGTGTCGGTCGCGATTGACCGGGTGATGCTGGGCGAGCTGGTGTTGGCGATGGGCTTGGCGCCGGGGCGGCATATTCCAGCGCAAACGCCTGAATCCATGACTTCGGCTGTGCTCGATGATGCGATGCGCGGTTGTGTCGAGCGGCTGTTGCGTTGCCTGCACGATCCGCTGGAATGCCAGATCATGGGGCAAGCGCGTTTGCGCGAATTGCTGTTCGTCGCATTGCGCGGTCCGCAAGCCGATGTATTGCGGGCGCTGGTCGAGCAACAGGGGCAGTTCGCCCGGATCGCGGCGTCCCTCAGTCATCTGCATGTGCATTTTGCCGAACCGCTGAACGTCGAGACCCTGGCCAGTTGCGCGAACATGAGTGCGTCTACCTTTCACGAGCATTTCAAGCGCAGCACCTTGTTGTCGCCGGTGCAGTATCTGAAGCGACTGCGTTTGCTCAGGGCACAGCAGTTGTTGCTGGGCGAGGGACTGGGCGTGGCACAGGTGGCGCATCGGGTGGGGTATCAGAGCACATCGCAGTTCAGTCGCGAGTACAAGCGGTACTTTGAGCGTAATCCCGGAGATGAACGCGCAGCCTGATCCACCAACTGCCCCTGTGGGAGCGGGCTTGCTCGCGAAAGCGGTGGATCAGTCAATACAAGTGGTGAAGGATCAACCGCATTCGCGAGCAAGCCCGCTCCCACAATGGGTTTTGTGGTGTGGCTTGAATTGCAGGCAACAAAAAGGCCCCCATTCGGGAGCCTTGATGTTCAGCGGTCGGCTTACATGTTCGGGTAAGTCGGGCCGCCAGCGCCTTCCGGCGTTACCCAGGTGATGTTCTGTGCAGGGTCCTTGATGTCGCAGGTCTTGCAGTGAACACAGTTCTGGGCGTTGATCTGGAAGCGCTTCTCACCGTCTTCCTTGGTGATCACTTCATACACGCCGGCCGGGCAGTAACGCTGTGCCGGCTCATCGTACAGCGGCAGGTTCTTGCTGATCGGGATGCTCGGATCGGCCAGCTTCAGGTGGCACGGCTGCTCTTCTTCGTGGTTGGTACCGGAGATGAATACCGAACTCAGTTTGTCGAAGCTGATCTTGCCGTCCGGTTTCGGGTAGTCGATCTTCTTGCAGTCGGCCGCCAGTTTCAGGCAAGCGTAATCCGGCTTGGTGTCGTGCAGGGTGAACGGCAGTTTGCCGCCGAAGATGTTCTGGTCCAGCCAGTTGAAGCCGCCACCGACGATGGCGCCGAACTTGTGGATCGCCGGGCCGAAGTTGCGGCTGGCGAACAGTTCGTCGTAGAGCCAGCTCTTCTTGAACGCGTCGACGTAGGTGGTCAGCTCTTCGCTGCCGTCCTTTTCAGCGAACAGTGCGTCAGCCACGGATTCAGCGGCGAGCATGCCGGACTTCATCGCGGTGTGGCTGCCCTTGATCTTGGCGAAGTTCAGGGTGCCGAGGTCGCAACCGATCAGCGCGCCGCCTTTGAAGACCATCTTCGGCAGCGAGTTCAGGCCACCCTTGCAGATGGCGCGAGCGCCGTAGCTGATGCGCTTGCCGCCTTCCAGGTACTGTTTGAGCACCGGGTGATGCTTGAGGCGCTGGAACTCGTCGAACGGCGACAGGTAGGTGTTGCTGTAGGACAGGTCGACGATCAGGCCGACGACGACCTGATTGTTTTCCAGGTGATAGAGGAACGAGCCACCGGTGTTCTCGGTGCCCATGATGTCCATCGGCCAACCGGCGGTGTGCACCACCAGGCCTGGCTGGTGTTTGGCCGGGTCGACTTCCCAGATTTCCTTCAGGCCGATGCCGTAGTGCTGGGCATCGGCATCGCTGTCGAGGTTGAAGCGCTTGATCAGCTGCTTGCCGATGTGGCCACGGCAACCTTCGGCGAACAGCGTGTATTTGCCGCGCAGTTCCATGCCCGGGGTGTACAGGCCTTCTTTCGGGTTGCCTTCGCGGTCAACGCCCAGGTCGCCGGTGATGATCCCGCGAACTACGCCGTTCTCATCGATCAGCGCTTCCTGAGCGGCGAAGCCCGGGTAGATTTCCACGCCCAGGTTCTCGGCCTGCTGGGCCAGCCAGCGGCACAGGTTGCCCAGCGAGATGATGTAGTTGCCTTCGTTGTGCATGGTCTTGGGCACAAAGAAGTCTGGAACTTTCTGCGCGCTTTCAGCGTTCTTCAGCACGAAGATGTCGTCACGGGTGACGGGAGTGTTCAGCGGCGCGCCGAGTTCTTTCCAGTCCGGGAACAATTCGTTCAGGGCGCGTGGTTCGAACACGGCACCGGACAGAATGTGAGCACCGACTTCGGAGCCTTTTTCGACCACGCAGACGCTGATTTCCTTACCGGCTTCGGCGGCCTTCTGCTTCAAGCGGCAGGCGGCGGAAAGACCAGCGGGGCCGGCACCGACGATGACCACGTCGAATTCCATGTATTCGCGTTCCACAGGTTATCTCCTACTCAAGGCTCAACAGTTTTTTTTCTAATTTGGAGGTTGGGTGTCGCATCCATGAATTCCGGCGCAACGCCGAAAGCGGACAATCGATTGACCACCTTTCTCTTTGGGTGGCGCATTATATCTACACCACTCTCAGCGTCCAATACAAACGTTTGTTTGAATTGGCTCAAAGCCAGAGAAATCAAAGTCACGCGCCTTATGAACGGCCATTTTGGCGTATTGACCGGAATAGGCGTTCCGGTCAAGATACGGGCGGTTTTGCGCTCGCCGTAGGCTGGCAGTTGGTTTCAAGAGCACCTCTAAAGACAGGGCGATGGCAGTAGAGAGTGATGCGCTGCGCGGGTTTGATGCGCAGTTTACACGCCGCGATGTTGAATGACTCGTCAGTCACCACTGACGAACGGTCATGCAGATCATGAGCGCTGGTCACTTGACACCTTTGCCGGCGTTTTTGGAGGTGCCCTTGCGCCCGATGAGCATCAACCGCCAGGTTCGCCTAGGCGACTTTCTTTTCACCGGAGAGTAACGAGGAATCCATGAAGGTTCTTGTAGCTGTCAAACGCGTTGTGGATTACAACGTCAAGGTTCGCGTCAAGGCGGACAATTCCGGCGTCGATCTTGCCAACGTCAAGATGTCGATGAACCCGTTCTGCGAGATCGCCGTGGAAGAAGCCGTACGCCTGAAAGAAAAAGGTGTTGCGACTGAAATCGTCGTCG
>NZ_AKJO01000112.1:0-36424 GCF_000282295.1 Pseudomonas sp. GM33 | reverse complement strand
GCGGCAGCTCCTACATGGGAATGCGTACCCTGTAGGAGCTGCCGCAGGCTGCGATCTTTTTTCAGGCGGCGATTAACCGCGATCCTTACCCCGCAACATGCTGTCCAGCACCTCATCACGCCGCACCCAACCGTGAAACAACGCCGCCGCCAAATGCAGTAACACGGTCAGAAACAGCAGATACGCCAGATACCCATGCGCCTTGCGCAAAAACGCAAACAGCTGTGCATTCGCCGACACAATCGACGGCAGTTGCAACGAACTGCTGAGCATCACCGGTTCGCCCGATGCCGAAATCATTGCCCAGCCCAGCAGCGGCAAGACCAGCATCAGTGCATACAACAAGACATGCGAAGCCTTGGCCGCCAGCGCTTGCCAACCCGGCAGGTCCGCCGGCAGCGGAGGCTGTGTGGTGGAGAAGCGCACCACCAGACGCACAATCACCAACAGCAAAATCGCGACCCCCAAGGGTTTGTGCAAATGGATCAGCCATTCATGCCGCTCGGACACCGAGGCGACCATGCCGGCACCGATAAACAGCATGGCGATGATCATCAGCGCCATCAACCAGTGCAGCAGGCGCGCCAGCGGCGCGAAGTGGTTCGGTTGGGTGCTCATTGCTGGACCTCCTGCTTGGCGGCGGGCAACTGGCTGACTTCGCTGGTGCGACGCAGGTAGGAATTGGCGTAACCGGCGGAACGCGCGGCGAGCAACGGGTCGTCGGAACCTTCGATCCCGGCAGGCAACACCAGCGGATCGTAATTGATGTCACGGCATTCGCCGTTGAGTTGCGGCTGAGTCTTTTCAAGCACCAGCGTGCCAGCGTTCAGCACCTTGCGTCCTTCGGGCCAGGCCTTGCTGGCGTCGTTCACCGGATCGCCGGGGTTGGCCAGGGTGATGTTCAGTTGCCAGCGCAAGGGGCCTGCGGCGATTCGCTGGACCAGGTCTTTCTCCAGGAAATCACTGCCCTCCGGCGCCGTGGCCCCGGGTGCGTCCTGGGCCAAGGGCACCATGTTCCAGCGCACAGCCTGGCGTTGACCCGCCGCGTTGACCAGATAGAACGCATTGACGCTGTTGTAGTTTTCGGTCACATAACTGGCCGACGGCTTGGCGGTTTTGATCCAGGCCAGGAAAGGTGCCGCTTCCGGGTGCGAAGCAAAGAATGCGGGCACTGCCTTGGGGTCCGGCTTGCCGGTGGCCGGGTCTGGCGACTGGGCTTTTTGCAATTGATAGAACCCCTCGGGCGTGCCCACCGGGAACACCGGCATGCTGTTCATCCCGGTGCGCCACTGCTGGCCGTTGGCCTGAGTGAAGCGCAAGGCCATGCTGCGGATCGGCACGGCACTGTCCGGCGCGTAGGGGTTACCGGCCGGCAAGGCGAAACGCCCGACCACCGGCGTCTGCGCCTCATTGAACACCTGAGCGGTGGAATAGCTGCGCGCCTCACCGCTGCTTTCGAAATGCCCGATCACGCACACGCCCTTGGAATGGTTGCGGCGGAAACCCGGGTGCACACCGTTGTTGGTTTCCAGCACGTTGATCAGTTTCTTCGGGGTCAGGCGCTGTGGGTCGAAGGTGCCGTTGACGTAGGCAAACGCCCCGGCCAGTGCGGCAACGACCACAGCAATGCCAGCCAGACGCAACGTCAGGCTCGCCGCACTCAAGGGTGGCCGGGTGGGCGGTGATGATCGATCTACCATGAAAGACTCCAGGGCCATCGGCCACAAGTGAGAAGAATCAAGCAGACGAACCGCACACAGGTTTATTCCAGCGCGCGGTATTTATTTTTTCAGGCGTGGAATAACCTCGGGTGCCGGGCGTCTTCCTAGTCCCAAGCGTAGTGACTAGCCAGAACTTCATGAACGATATCGACGAACAACTGAGAGAAATTATTCCCAGATTGCGGCGATTTGCTGTGTCGTTGACACGCAACTCCAGCAGCGCCGACGATCTGGTGCAGGCCAGTCTGGAGCGTGCGCTGTCGAGTTGGGGCGACAAACGTGCCGACGGTGATTTGCGCGCCTGGCTGTTCTCGATTCTCTATCGGCAGTTTCTCGATGCGCACCGCCGCACCCGGCGCTATGCGCGAATGCTCGATTTCTTTACCGGACGCGACGATGCGCAGCCTTCCGTGGAGCGCACTGTGATCGCCCAATCAACCCTCAATGCCTTCGATCAACTGCCCACCGAACAGCGCGCACTGCTGCTCTGGGTCTCGGTAGAAGGCTTGAGTTACAAAGAGGTCGCCGAGATTCTCGACGTCCCCACCGGCACCGTGATGTCCCGCCTGTCCCGGGCTCGCCAGGCCCTGCGCCAACTCAGCGATGGCGAAATCAACCGCCCCTCCCTGCGGAGACTCAAATGATCAGCATGCCCCCCAGCGAGCGAGACCTGCACGCCTACGTCGACCACCAACTGAGCGACGCCGAACGGCGCCTGGTGGAGACTTTTCTGGCCAGTAACCCGCCCGTGGCGGCGCAAGTACGCGCCTGGCAGCAGGATGCGCAAACACTGCGCGCGGCCTTGAGTGGCGCCTTGCAACAACCGTCGAACCCGGACCTGGATCCGGCGGTGATACGCCAGCGCCTCAAACGCCAATCCCGTCGACACCTGGCCAGCGCAGCGGTGCTGTTGATCGCGGTCAGCGTCGGCGGTTTCAGCGGTTGGCAAGCGCGGGAGATGACACTCGCGAGCCCCCAGCTTCCAATGACCGATGCCCTGCAGGCGTATCGCCTGATTGCCCAGCAAGGCATCCTGCCGGCGGATTACAAGGCCGGCGACAGCGGTGACATGCAAGGTTGGCTCGACCGCTACTTCACCCGGGCCAATCGCCTGCCCGACCTCTCGGGTGCCGGGTTCAAGCCGGCCAGCGGGCGTTTGCTGAGTACCGAGCAAGGCCCGGCAGCCATGGTGGTCTACGAGAATCAGGGCGGGCAGAAAATCAGTTTCTATGTGCGCCCGCCAGGACCGAAAAACTTCCTGCTGCCCCGTGGCAGCCGGAGCGATGGAGGCCTGCAGGCCGAGTACTGGTCGGGGGGTGGCTACAACTATGCGATGGTCAGCCCGGCGGACACAGCGGCGGCGCAGATGCTCAAGCAGACCGTACAGTTCTGATCCCCCTCTGTGGGAGCGAGCTTGCTCCCACAGGGTTTGCGGTCAGAACCCGGTTACGGTGGCTCGAAATATGCCGGCACAGCTGGAGGCAAATTCCCTCATCTGGTTACACTATGCCGCCGCAGCTCGGGGAGCCTGCCCGCACACCAGAGGTGACATCTCAGTGGCCGTTCGACCGCCCAATCGTTCGCGAATCAAATCGCGCTGGCAATCGTTGCGTCGCCTTCTCGGCAAGGCACCGACCGCCGGCAGCACCGAGGCAGGCGAGGCTATCCGCGACTACTTTCGTCACCAGGCCCATTCCCGGGGCTACACCCTCAGTCACAGCCAGCAACGCGTGATCGACTGCATGGCCCGGCATGCCTGCCTGTTGATGGGCACTCCGACGCAAACCCTTCCGGGCCTTTACCTGCATGGTGCCGTGGGGCGTGGCAAGAGCTGGCTGCTCGACGGTTTTTTCCGCGCCGTTCCCCTCGCGCAAAAACAACGCCTGCACTTCCATCAGTTTTTCGCCCAACTGCACCAGGGCATGTTCGAGCATCGCGAACAGCCCGACGCCCTGGCGATCACCCTGGATGCCCTGCTCAGCGATTGCAGGGTGCTGTGTTTCGATGAGTTCCATGTGCACGACATCGGCGATGCGATGCTCATCACCCGGTTGTTCAAGGCACTGTTTCAGCGCGGCATCCTGGTGCTGGTCACCTCCAACTACCCGCCCGCAGGCCTGTTGCCCAATCCGCTGTACCACGCCCGCTTCAAACCGGTGATCGACTTGATCAATGCGCGCATGCAGGTCATGGAAGTCGGCGGTCCGCACGACTATCGCAGCCAGGTCCGCAGCCATGCGCAACAGCTGTTCACCCAAGGCCATTATGTGTGGCCGGCCAGCGCGGTGCAGCGACGTTCATTGAACCTGCCGGATCTCGGCGCCCCGCCCCTGTCGCTCCCCGTGGGCACCCGGCATTTCCGGGCGCGTTTGTGCGATGAGCGCCGCGTCGGCTTTACTTTCGCCGACTTGTGCGACCAGCCTGCGGCCGTGATGGATTACCTGGAGTTGTGCCGCCGCTTCGATCGCTGGATCATCGATGACCTGCCGCGGCTCGCTGAGTGCTCGATAGCCGCCCAACAGCGCTTCATCAACCTGATCGACGTACTGTACGACCAGGACAAGCACCTGACACTGCTCGCACAGCACGCCCTGCGCGAAAGCCTGGACGGCGATGCCATTGACCTGGCACGCACCCGCAGTCGACTGGGGCAACTGGTCGAAGTCAGCGAGCCAGTTTGATCGATATCTTTTTGTTGCATTGACTGGCCCCTTCGCGAGCAGGCTCGCTCCCACAGTTGACCGAATTGCCCGGACGGGAGTGATCCAATGTGGGAGCGAGCCTGCTCGCGAAAGCGATCTGACAGTCGCCACATCTTTGCAGCTATCATGTCGCCCATTTCCAGGGCCACGCGTCCTCCCCTTGGCTAATGGCGAATCTGTTCATGCATACCCTTGCTCAATTGCGTGCCGGCGAGTTGTCAGGCATCACGCGGCTGGATCTGGTCGAAGGCCTCAGTGAGTTCCCCCGGGAAATTTTCGATCTGGCGGACTCGCTGGAAGTACTCAACCTCAGCGGCAATGCCTTGAGCGCCCTGCCGGAAGACTTGCATCGCCTGACCCGTCTGCGCGTGCTTTTCTGTTCCGATAACCGTTTCACCGAGTTGCCGGCCTGCCTGGGCCAATGCGCCACACTGACGATGATCGGCTTCAAGGCCAACCGCATCGCCCATGTGCCCGCTGCATCACTGCCACCGCTGCTGCGCTGGCTGATCCTGACCGACAACTGCATCGAGACGCTGCCGAGCGAGTTGGGAGATCGGCCATTCCTGCAAAAGCTCATGCTCGCCGGCAACCGTTTGCACGCGCTGCCGGAATCCTTGCGTCAGTGCCATCGGCTGGAACTGATCCGCATCGCCGCCAACCAGTTGACCGAGTTGCCGCAATGGTTGCTGGAATTGCCGAGCCTGACCTGGCTGGCGTACGCCGGTAACCCGCTGGAAACCGAAGCCGACGCCGCGGCCCTCGACGCGACACCGCGCATTGACTGGTCGGCATTGCGCCTGGAGAAAAAACTCGGCGAAGGGGCGTCCGGGGTGATCCATCAGGCCGTCTGGCAACCAGCTGACCAGCCGCCCATGGCCGTTGCGGTGAAGCTCTACAAGGGCGAAATGACCAGCGATGGTTCACCGCTGCACGAGATGAACGCCTGCATCACCGCCGGCCTGCACCCGAACCTGATCCGCGTCGAGGGGCGAATTGTCGATCACCCGCAGCAAACCGCCGGGCTGGTGATGCAACTGATCGCACCGAGTTACCGTAACCTCGCCGCACTGCCGAGCCTGGCGTCGTGCAGCCGCGACATCTACCCCGACGACTTGCGTTTCAGTGCGGCCGTGGCGCTGCGCATTGCCTCGGGCATTGCCTCGGTGGCCGAACACCTGCACAGCCATGGCATCACCCACGGCGACCTCTACGGGCACAATATCCTGTGGAATGAACAGGGTGATTGCTTGCTGGGGGACTTTGGCGCGGCATCGTTCCACGGGATTTCCGACAGCCTTGAAAGCCGTGCCTTGCAGCGGATCGAGGTGCGGGCGTTCGGGGTGTTGCTGGGGGAATTGCTGGCGCGGATCGACTCGGGGTTGAGCGATGAACGGCGTAGGGTGCTGGAAGATCTGGAGCGGCGTTGCTGTCAGCCGCAGGTGCTGGCGCGGCCGGGGTTTAGCGAAGTCGTGCGGCAATTGGAAAGTCTGTGACCGCTATGCGGTCAATCGTCGGATCGCCGCCCGGAGCAAGCTCGCTCCCACATTAGACCGCGCCCAACCAGGCAACTCGGTCAACTGTGGGAGCGAGCTTGCTCGCGATGACGGTCTGACAGACAACAGAACCGTCATTGACACAAAGACTTAACCCGCCAACCCGACAAACATGTCCTGCACGTCGTCATGGTTATCGAGCCCTTCGAGGAAGGCTTCGACTTCCGCCATCTGCTCATCGCTCAGGCCGCTGACCGGGTTTTTCGGCTGGTAGCCCAGTTTGGCCGACAGCACGGTGAAACCTTGTTCCGGCAGGGCTTTCTGCACTGCGTCGAGGTCGGTCGGTTCGGTCAGGAACAGGGTTGCACCCTCTTCACCCGGTTCGAAATCCTGCGCACCGGCTTCGATGGCGGCCATTTCGGGATCGGCGTCCGGGGTGTCCGGCGACGCTTCGATCATGCCGACATGGTTGAAGTCCCAGGCCACCGAACCGGAAGCGCCCAGTTGGCCCTTGCGGAACGCCACGCGGATTTCGGCAACGGTGCGGTTGATGTTGTCGGTCACGCACTCGACGATCAACGGCACCTGATGCGGGGCGAACCCTTCATAGGTCACGCGATGGTATTGCACGGTCTCGCCCAACAGGCCCGCGCCCTTCTTGATGGCGCGATCCAGTGTTTCCTTGGGCATCGAAGCTTTCTTGGCCTGTTCAACGACCAGGCGCAAGTGCGCGTTGGTCGCAACATCAGCGCCGTTGCGCGCAGCAATGGTGATTTCCTTCACCAGTTTGCCGAAGATCTTGCCCTTGGCATTGGCTGCCGCTTCTTTGTGTTTAACCTTCCACTGTGCGCCCATTTCTCACTCTCTTATCTGTGACATCTGTGGCGTCGAGACAACCATTGGCCGACGCTTTGCGCAAGTTTATACGGCCTAAAGTTGGCAATCGACCAAAAAATCCCGACTGGCATCGACATCTTCACCAGCGGTTGTAGGGGGATTCTGAAATGCCGCTTTGGCCTGTCCGCAATGTGCCGGGGTTTCGTACGCTTTGCACCCTATTCAACGGCGGCAGCGTGTTCGATGCACAACGACAAGGAAAGTCCCACCACCCTGACGCTTCTCGATGACGACCTGAGTTTCCAGGTAGTCCGGTTCAGCGGTCACGAAGCACTCAACCAGCCCTATCGATTCGACATCGAGGTTATCGGCCTGGCACCGGCCTTGAACCTTGAACGATTGCTGCACCAGCCGGCGTTCCTCGAATTCGGCCACGACCAGGGCCTGCATGGCGTGCTGCACAGCGCCGGGTGTGAACATCGAAGCGCACACCGGGTCGCTTACAAACTGGTACTGGTGTCCCGTCTCCAGGCGCTGGAGCAGCAACGCCGCCGACGGGTTTTCCAGCGCGCCAGCGTGCCCATGATCCTGCTCCAGTTACTCGAGGAACATGGGCTGCCCGCCAGCAGTTATCGCTTCGAACTGGCAACCGGGCACTATCCCCTGCGCCCGTTTTGCATTCAGTACGAAGAAACCGACCTGGCGTTGTTGCAACGACTGTGCGAGGAAGAAGGCATCCACTACCACTTCGAGCATCAACGCGACGGCCATGTACTGGTGTTGGCCGATGACAGCCTGAGTTTCCCCCAGGAGCCGCTGCTCATGCCGCTGCGCAGCGACGCACTCGACGATCATCACCAACCTGTGATCAGCGAATTGTTCCAGCGCCATGATGCCTCGCTCCCTCCTGTGCGCCCAGGTGCGAGGAATCCTGGTGCAGCGGACATCAGCGACGGCGCAGCCAATCACTCGTTCACCACTCACGAACAGCAGCATCGCGACCAGCTCAGCCGGCGACAGCTGGAACGCCTGCGGTGCCGGCACCTGCAAATACACGGTCAAAGCAACCTGGGAGCATTACGCAGCGGCCGGATCGTGCAGGTGGCCGGCCATCCTTTGGCGAATTTCAATGATCAATGGTTGGTGACCGAAATAAGCCATCAGGGGGGCCAACCATCGATTTTGCTCGACGAGTCAGCAGGCATGGCCTTGGGTTACCGCAATCAATTCAGCGCCATCCCCTGGTCGACGGTGTTCAGGCCCGCGCTTAAACAACCCAGGCCGAGCATTCCCGGGTATCAGCCCGGCCAGGTGTGCGGCCCGGTCGGACAGCCGCCGACTGTGGACGAGGATGGCCGGATTCGAGTGATCCTCTGGCCTGCCACAGATTCAGCCACAGAGTCGTTGTCCAGCGGCCTGTGGCTGCCCTTGGCGCTGACCACGGCCGAGGACTGGATCGATCCGTCCCGCTTGCCCGTGGCCGGCAGTGAAGTACAGGTGATTTTCCTCGACAGTGACCCGGATCGCCCGGTGCTCTGTACGGCGTTGGGCCCTCGGCCACAACCTCTGAACCCACCGCCCCGTGAGCCCCGGGGCGATACCCGCCTGCTGTTCGACTGGTTGCTCCACCGACCTTGAGCATGATCGATGTCCGCAACCCGGTGTAACCGCCGCCGATGTACACATCGGCGACGAGGACCAGGATTCAGGTACGCAGGGGTTTGATGTTCATCGCCCGATCGGGCGCGCAGGGATGCTTGGTTTTCAGGCCGCCGGGGCGGCTGTTCCAGTGCGGGATCAGCACCAGCGCCGAGAACATCGCGCAGCCGGCGAAAACAATGAACACGGTGACCGAGTCGAAGTAACCCGGCAGCAGTCCGCCGAGCACCGCCCCGACGGAACCGCAACCGTTGACGAACCCGGCCGCCGTCGCACCGGCCTTGGCCGTGCCGAAATCGATCGCCGCCGCGCCGCTGATCATCGAGTCCGGCCCGTAGAGGGTCAGGCCCATGACGAACAAGAGCGCCACCACCAGGACCACACTGCCGGTATGCAGGGCGCCCATGAACAATGCCAGGGTCACGGTGAGTGCCAACAGACTGAGTACGCAAGCTGGCATGCGCCGGGCGCCGAACAGTTTGTCCGAGGCCAGGCCGATCATGATCGGCCCGAGCAACCCGGCCAGTTCGAACGAGGTCGGAATGATCGCCGCACCGACCTTGCCCACCGAAGGCATCTGTTCGAAGACGATCACCGGTCCCCACAGCAGAATCGCGTAGCGCGCCGGCTTCAACATGAAGTACGCCAGCCCCAGAACCAGCACCGTGCGGTTGCGCAGGATTTCCTTGAGTGGCACCCAGATACTGATTTTGCTTTGGGCAAGGGCTTCTTCAGCGGTCAGTTCGGGCTCCGGCTCCACAGCCGGCAAGCCGACGTCTTCAGGTTTGTTGCGCTGGAAAATAAAAAACAGCACGGCGACCAGCCCAACCACCGCCGCACTGGAAACAAACGCCGCATGCCAGGTGCCGATGAGCGTATAGGCCCACCAGCCGGCAAACGGCGACGCCACGAGCCCGCCAAAGGCGTAACAGGAACTCCACAGGCCCAATACCCGACCGCGCTGTTCGGAGGGAAAGAAACTGCCCAGGTTCTTGCACAATCCCGACCAGCCGGTGGACTGCGCCAGCCCTTGTATCAGCATGCAGGTAGCAAAAATCGGTAACGTTGCGAAGTTGCCCATCACCAGCGCCGCACCCGCGGAAATCAGCAACCCGCCCAGCACCACCACCCGCGGACCGAAGCGGTCGGCCAGGATGCCCCAGGTGAACTGCCCCACGGCGTAAGCCGTCAGGTAGATGGCATCGAGGTTGGCCATGGCCATTTTGTCGAGCATGAAGGTCGGGTCTTCGGCGATGCCGAGTTTGGCCACCGAGAAGGCTTTGCGGGTGAAGTAGAAAGCGGCGTAAGCGAGCCAGGTGATCGCGAAGATCTGCACGCGCCAACGCTTGATGGTGCCGATGTGCTTGTTCATTGTGGTTCTGACCTCAGGGTGTGAGTGTGCCGGCAGAATTGGAAGCAAACGCCTGTTTTTTTATTGTTGAGCACTGCGATATCGCCCTGTCCCTACGGCGGATACCGGTCAGATGAGTCCTGTTTTGCACGCCCAGGCTCATGGCACCCGCTGCGGTTCGACTGACCGGTCAACGGGGCTGAGAGTGATAAAAACAATTACTGTTTAATAAGTGAAATCGATTTATCGTATTTCCAAAATAAGCTTTGCTTGTTACTGGAGATATCGATGTCGGTTTCCCACGCCCAACTCAAAGCGTTCCATGCCGTTGCGGTACATGGAAGCTTTACCAAAGCCGCCGAGCGGCTATTTCTGACGCAGCCGGCGATTTCCGACCAAGTGCGCAAACTTGAAGAGCGCTACGGTGTTTTGCTGTTTCACCGCAACAAACGTTCGGTACGCCTGACCGATCTGGGCGAACGCCTGCTGAGCGTTACCCAGCGGCTTTTTGTGATTGAGGCCGAAGCCCAGGAACTGCTGCAGGATTCCCAGGCCCTGCAGACCGGCAGCCTGATTCTGGCGGTGGATGCGCCGGTGCACGTGTTGCCGCAGATTGCCCGATTCTGCGAACGCTACCCGGGGATCAGCGTGAAGATCGAAACCGGCAACACCGATGAGTCGCTGTTCCGACTGTTCAACTATCAGGCCGACCTGGCGTTGCTGGGCCGTGACGTCAGTGACGAACGCCTGATCTCCCTGCCCCTGCGCAATGACCCGATGGTGGCGTTCGTGTCGCGCAATCATCCGTGGGCCGACCGTGAATCCATCACCCTCGCCGACCTCGATGACACACCGCTGGTACTGCGGGAAATCGGTTCGGTGACGCGCCAGACCCTGGAGGAGGAAATGGCCGGCGCCGGGCTCCGCATTCGTCCGGCGATCCAGGTTGAAGGCCGGGAAGCCGCTCGTGAAGCGGTAGTGGTCGGAATTGGCATCGGCGTGGTGTCGGCGGCCGAGTTCGGCGCCGACTCACGGGTGTGCGCCTTGCCGATTACCGATTGCAAACGCCGCCTGACTGAAACGCTGGTGTGCTTGCGCGAGCAGAGTTCGCGGCGCATCGTGGCGACGTTTCTTGAGATGGTTCGCGAGAGTCTTGCGTAGGCAGGGCCGGCCTCTTCGCGAGCAAGCCCGCTCCCACATTTGACCGAGCTCTTACTGGAGGAATGCGATCATCTGTGGGAGCGGGCTTGCTCGCGAATGCAGGCGACTCGGTCTACCTGACGGGCGCCAACCCCAAAAAAGCCTGAATCAACCGCAAATCCCGCCGCCGCTCCATGCACCCGATCATGTGCCGGTTCACCAACCCCTCGCCAATGATCGGAACCGCCGCCACGCGCGGGTCGTGGCTGACTTCCACCGACGACACCACCCCTACCCCCAGTTCGGCGGCCACCGCCTCGGTCACCGCTTCGCGGCTGTCCAGTTCCAGCAGCACCCGCGGATTGACCCTGGCCTGGGCGCAAGCCTCATCGAAGGTGCGCCGGGTAATCGAACTCGGTTCACGCAGCACCATGATCACCTGATCCAGCTCCTTGAGCTGCACGCCTTTGGTCTTCTGCGCCCAAGGGTGCCCATCGGGCACCAGCGCACAAATCCGTGATTCGTTCAGTGCCTGCAGATGCAAGCCCTTGCGCGGCTCGACTTCGGTCAGCACCGCGACGTCGGCATGTTCGGACAGCAGCGCCGCCAGGGTTTCCTGGGCGTTGCCCAGGCGCAGGTTCACCGTGATCCCCGGATAGCGCGCGCGCAGGCTGGCAAGCATCGGCATGACCATGTGCGGACCGTCCGCCGCCACCTCCAGGCGCCCGGTCAGCAACTGCCGGTTGGCTTCGAGCATCACCTGCGCCTCTTCGGCCAGGCCGAACATCGCCCGGGTGATCGCCGCCAGCTTGGTGCCCTCCTCCGTCAGTTCCACACGTCGGGCGGTGCGGCGCAGCAGGGTGATCTGGTAGTGCTCTTCCAGCGCCTTGATGTGCCCGGTGACCGCCGGCTGGCTGATGAACAGCCGCGCCGCCGCCCGGGTAAAGCTGCCTTCCCGGGCCACGGCATCGAAGGCGCGGAGCTGAAACAGGTTCATGAATAACCCTCACTGATGGCTGGCATAACAACAAACAATTTGATTGATAGCACGGCAAATTGCAATTTAAGCCCCGTAGCTTCATCCCATCGAATGCGAGGAAACGAACATGAGTGCTGCCGAACCCATCCTGCTCACCCCCGGCCCGTTGACCACTTCGGCCCGCACCCGTCAGGCGATGATGATCGACTGGGGTTCATGGGATGACCGCTTCAATCAACTGACCGCCAGCCTCTGCGAGCAATTGCTGGCGATCATCAATGGCGCCGTCACCCACCACTGCGTGCCCTTGCAAGGCAGTGGCACCTTCGCCGTCGAGGCCGCGATCGGCACCCTGGTGCCTCGCGATGGCAAGGTTCTGGTACTGATCAACGGCGCCTACGGCAAACGCCTGGCGAAAATCTGCGAAGTGCTGGGCCGTTCCTTCAGCACCTTCGAAACCGCCGAAGACGAACCGACCACCGCCGCCGACGTCGACCGCCTGCTGCGTGCCGACAACGGCATCACCCACGTCGCCCTGATTCACTGCGAAACCAGCACCGGCATCCTCAATCCGCTGCCGGAGATCGCTCAGGTCGTCGCCGGACACGGCAAGCGCCTGATCATCGACGCCATGAGCTCCTTCGGTGCCCTGCCGGTGGACGCGCAACAAGTGCCGTTCGACGCCCTGATCGCCGCCTCGGGCAAATGCCTGGAAGGCGTGCCTGGCATGGGCTTCGTCTTCGCTCGCAAAGAATCCCTGGCCAGCGCCGCCGGCAACTCGCATTCGCTGGCGATGGACCTGCAGGACCAGCACGCCTACATGGCCAAGACCGGCCAGTGGCGCTTCACCCCGCCGACCCACGTGGTCGCGGCGCTGCACGAAGCCCTGCTGCAATACAACGAAGAAGGCGGCTTGCCGGCCCGGCACGAACGCTACGCCGCCAACTGCCAGGCACTCATGGAAGAGATGGGTAACCTGGGGTTGCGCAGCTTCCTGCCGGCGGCCATTCAGGCGCCCATCATCGCCACCTTCCACGCCCCGAAAGATCCTCGCTACCAGTTCAAGGAATTCTACGAGCGGGTCAAGGCCAAGGGTTACATCCTCTACCCCGGCAAACTGACCCAGGTCGAAACCTTCCGCGTCGGCTGCATCGGACATGTGCAACCGGCGGAGATGCGCGAAGCCGTGGCGGCGATTGGCGAGGTGTTGCGCGAGATGGAAGTACTGGAGATCTAACCCACACCGCATTCCCCTGTGGGAGCGGGCTTGCTCGCGAAGAGGGACCGACATTCAACATTTATGTCGACTGATACACCGCCTTCGCGAGCAAGCCCGCTCCCACCAAAAGCAGCTTCCCTATTAGCCAGTTGCCACAGGACTTGATCACCATGAACTACTCCAACCCAAGCAAACTCCAGGCCGCCATCCTCGACTGGGCCGGCACCGTGGTCGACTTCGGCTCCTTCGCCCCGACGCAGATTTTCGTCGAGGCGTTCGCCGAGTTCGACGTCCAGGTGTCCATCGAAGAAGCCCGTGGCCCGATGGGCATGGGCAAGTGGGACCACATCCGCACCCTGTGCGATCTGCCGGAAGTTGCCGAGCGTTATCGCAAAGTCTTCGGCCGCACGCCGACCGACGACGACGTCACCGCGATCTACCAGCGTTTCATGCCGCTGCAGATCGAGAAAATCGCCGAACACTCGGCGCTGATTCCGGGCGCTCTGGAGACCATCGCCAACCTGCGCGAGCAAGGGATCAAGATCGGCTCCTGCTCCGGTTATCCGAAACAGGTCATGGACAAGGTGGTCGAACTGGCTGCCACCAACGGCTATGTGGCCGATCACGTGGTGGCCACCGACGAAGTCCCGAATGGCCGCCCATGGCCGGCCCAGGCGCTGGCCAACGTCATCGCCCTGGGCATCGACGATGTCGCCGCGTGCGTGAAGATCGATGACACCGTGCCGGGCATTCTCGAAGGTCGCCGCGCCGGCATGTGGACAGTGGCGCTGATCTGCTCGGGCAACGCCCTGGGCCTGGATTACGAAGGTTATCGCGCGCTGGGCAGCGACCAACTGGACAGCGAGCGCAAGCGCATCCATGCAATGTTCGAAGATTCGCGCCCGCACTACATGATCGACACCATCACCGACCTGCCGCAGGTGATCGCCGACATCAACAAGCGCCTGGCCAACGGCGAAATGCCGCAATCAAGCTAAAAACCGCACCGCCCTTGCAGGAGCTGCCGCAGGCTGCGATCTTTTGATTTTCGGCGTCATTGGGGACCTGAAGATCAAAAGATCGCAGCCTGCGGCAGCTCCTACAGGGGCCGATGCGTTTTTGCCGTCAATTACCTGATCCAGAGCATCCAGCGATCAATCACCTCAGGCAAACCCGGTGAAACAGGATTACAGTTAAGGCACACCGTCGGACAAGAGCGGTGGCTTTAAACCGGACCTCTGAGGAACACCGAATGCCGTGGAAAAACTCTGCCTCGCGCTACAGCACCGTATCGATCACGCTGCATTGGGTGATGCTGGTCCTGCTGGCGCTGGTTTATGCCTGTATCGAGTTTCGCGGGCTCTTTCCCAAGGGCAGTGGCGGGCGCACGCTGATCGTCGAATCACACTTCATGCTCGGCCTGACCGTATTCGTCCTGGTCTGGCTGCGATTGTTCGCACGCAGTCTCGGCCCGGCGCCGCAGGTCTTCCCCGCCTCGCCGCCGTGGCAAACGACGCTGGCCAGGCTGATGCACTGGGCGCTGTACATTTTCATGATCGTCACGCCGATTCTCGGCTGGCTGGTCACCAGCGCCAAAGGCAACCAGGTGATGTTCTACGGTTTCGACCTGCCGATGCCAATAGCCGAAAACAAGGAGCTGGGCAAACAACTCCAGGACTGGCACGAGCTCGGCGGCACTATCGGTTATTGGCTGATCGGCCTGCATGCCGTGGCTGCGCTGTATCACCACTATGTGGTGGGCGATAACACCTTGCTGCGGATGATGCCCAAGAGCGTGAACCGCGACTCCTGAAACCAATGAATTCAAATGTGGGAGCGGGCTTGCTCGCGAAGGCAGTGTGTCAGGCAATACAAAATTGACTGATACTCCGCTTTCGCGAGCAAGCCCGCTCCCACACTGGATCGCAGCGCCGCTCAGTTTTTTGATTTCAATCCCCGCCGCCCCTGCAAGCCGCCGGTGTGGATGAAGATCAGTCGCGTGCCTGGAGCGAACTTGCCTGCAGTGACTTGTTGCTCGAGGGCCATGAGCGCTTTGCCGGTATACAGCGGTTCCAGGGGTATGCCGCTGGTCTGCCCGGTCTTTTCGATGAACTCAAGCAGCAGCGGATCGACCTTCGCGAAGCCGCCGCGACTGGCCTCAAACAGCTCATATGCCGCATCAACCACCCCCGCCTCCTGCACGATCCGCTCGACCAGCTGCGCCACCCCATGATCGTCAGGCACCGCCAGGGCACCGTACACCGGGTGATCCCCCGCTTCGGCGAGTACCAGGCCTGCCAGCGTCGTGCCGGTTCCGCAGGCCAGCCACCAGCCGTCGTAGTCGTTCCAGCCTAACCCAGTCAGTTGCGCACAAACCTGCGCCCGCAACTGCATGCACCCTCGTGCGCCGGGTAATCCGCCTCCACCTTCAGGCACCGGATGCAATGTCGGATACTGCGTTTGCCATGGCTGCCAAAAACCGGCCTCGTGTCGCGCCCGATAGCCGCCGTAACCCAGCCAGTGCAACTGCATGCCAAATGCCTGCAAATCCCTCACGGTCGGCGTTTCCTGAGGATGCCCGCGCAACAGGCCGACAGTGGCAAAGCCGAAACGCCTGCCCGCCGCCGCCAGGGCGTGGAGGTGATTGGAATGCGCGCCACCGAGACTGATGATGCCTTCGGCCCCCGCGCGGTCGGCGGCCTTCAGGTGCTCGATGAGCTTGAACCATTTGTTGCCGCTGATCAGCGGATCGATCTGGTCCAGACGCAGGATGGCGACTTCGATGCCTGCATCTGTGAGCCAGTCGAGGTGGAGCGGTTCGAGGGGAGCCTGGGGTAGCCAGGTGTCTGGAGGAAGAAGCATCGATGCCGGCTCTGGATGAAGAGCCGGCATGTTATCAGCTGACTTGTGGTGAGGGGCTTGCCACAAGGTTTGGGAGCAGCCTGATTACGTGGGTTACAACTGCGCCGCCAACCGCGAACCCTGATTGATCGCCCGCTTGGCATCCAGCTCTGCCGCAACATCCGCGCCGCCGATCAGGTGCACGCTCTGCCCTGCCGCCACCAGGCTTTCATGCAACTCGCGCAGCGGGTCCTGCCCGGCGCAAATCACGATGTTGTCCACTGGCAGCACCTGCGGCTCGCCGGTTTCGCCGATGCGGATGTGCAGGCCTTCGTCGTCGATCTTCAGGTATTCAACGCTGTTGAGCATCTGTACCTGCTTGTTCTTCAGACCCGTGCGATGGATCCAGCCGGTGGTCTTGCCCAGGCCGTCGCCGACCTTGGACTTCTTGCGTTGCAGCAGGAACACCTCGCGGGCCGGCGCATGGGGCGCGGCCTTGATACCGGCGACACCACCGCGTGCTTCAAGGTGCGTATCGATGCCCCACTCCTTCCAGAACGCGGCGCGATCCTGACTGGTGGCGACACCTTCATGAACGAGGAACTCGGAGACGTCGAAACCAATACCACCGGCTCCTATCACCGCGACACGCTTGCCGACCGGTTTGCGCTCCAGGATCACATCCAGGTAGCTCAGCACCTTGGCGTTTTCCACGCCAGGGATCGCCGGCACGCGCGGCGCAATGCCGGTGGCCAGGATGATCTCGTCGTAGCCGCCCTCGACCAGCTGTGCCACGTCGACGCGGGTGTTCAGGCACACCTCGACATTGGTGGTCTGCAGCTTGCGGTTGAAGTAGCGAAGGGTCTCAAAGAACTCTTCCTTGCCCGGAACGCGCTTGGCGATGTTGAACTGACCGCCGATTTCGCTGGCCGAATCGAACAGCGTCACCTGATGGCCACGCTCGGCCGCCACGGTCGCGGCGGACAATCCGGCAGGGCCGGCACCGACCACGGCGATTTTCTTCAGTTGCTGCACGGGCAGGTAATTGAGTTCGGTTTCGTGACAGGCACGCGGGTTGACCAGGCAACTGGTCAGCTTGCCGCCAAAGGTGTGATCGAGGCAGGCCTGGTTGCAGCCGATGCAGGTGTTGATTTCATCGGCGCGACCTTCAGCGGCCTTGTTGACGAAATCCGGGTCGGCAAGGAATGGCCGCGCCATGGACACCATGTCGGCATCGCCCTCGGCGAGGATCTGCTCGGCGACTTCCGGCGTGTTGATGCGATTGGTGGTGATCAGCGGAATATTCACCGAACCCCGCAGCTTGGCCGTGACCTTGCTGAACGCCGCACGCGGCACTTTGGTGGCGATGGTCGGAATCCGCGCTTCGTGCCAGCCGATACCGGTGTTGATGATGGTCGCACCGGCCTGCTCGATGGCCTTGGCCAGTTGAACGATCTCTTCCCAGGTGCTGCCGCCTTCGACCAGGTCGAGCATCGACAGACGGAAAATGATGATGAAATTCGGGCCGACCGCTTCACGCACGCGGCGAACGATTTCTACCGGCAGGCGCATGCGGTTTTCATAGCTGCCACCCCAGCGGTCGGTACGGTGGTTGGTGTGGGCGGCTAGGAACTGGTTAATGAAATAACCTTCGGAGCCCATGATTTCCACACCGTCGTACTCGGCGGTTTGTGCCAGTACCGAGCAGGTGACGAAATCGCTGATCTGTTTCTCGATGCCCTCCTCGTCCAGTTCCTTGGGCTTGAACGGATTAATCGGCGCTTGAATGGCGCTGGGTGCAACCTGTTTCGGGCTGTAGGCATAACGTCCGGCGTGGAGGATCTGCATGCAGATCTTGCCGCCCGCGTCATGAACGGCACGGGTGACGATACGGTGCTTGAGCGCCTCTTCTTCAGTCGTCAGCTTGGCCGCACCGGAATACACGCCACCTTCGTCGTTCGGGCCGATGCCGCCGGTGACCATCAGGCCGACACCGCCACGGGCACGTTCGGCAAAGTACGCCGCCATGCGTTCGAAACCACCCGGTTTCTCTTCAAGGCCCGTGTGCATCGAGCCCATCAGGGTGCGATTGCGCAGCGTGGTGAAACCCAGGTCCAGCGGAGCCAACAGGTGCGGGTATTGAGCGGCGGTCATCGGTAACTCCACATCGATCGATCACGGAAAGTGCAGGAGCTCTGTGGCCCCCGTCAGTCATGTTCGACAGACTAAGAGTCGCGACGCGGCCGCTCAATGACCGTAACTGACAACTTAATGATCGAAATGTGCAGCAACAGGGAGTGACTGTGAAATAGCTGCTACACCCGCGGATGCCCAACAAGCGCGAAAATGCGCAAATGTTTTCGTCGCAGCAAAGCGTGTCAGGCCACTTCAGGAGCCTGTTCCGGTTCCGGAAAAATATGACCGCCTTCCATGGCCCATGAAGCGGGAATGTCGACCACGGCCACGACCACTGCATTCGCATCGGCCCCGGTGACGGCCATGTAAACGTCGGTGATTGCGCGCAGGATGGCGTGGCGCGTCGCCTGTGATCGTCCTGCACGTATCTGGCCGCGAATTATCGCGGGGGTCGCGACTTGGCCGGCGGTGAATGCGCTTCCCGCTTCAAGCTCCTTGAACAGCACGTGCACATAACTGGCCGGCGCGCCCGTCTCCTGGGTGTGAATGGAGGTGATGGACTCGGCCAGCGATTGGCGTTGACGCTCGCTGAGCGTTCCCTTGACGGTCTGGCATTCATAGAGGGGCATGGAAAACTCCTTTGAAGACGTTATGGAACAGTCAGGTACACAGGGCTTCAGCCCTTCAACTGGATGATCAGTTCGATCAGCTTGTTGGGCTTGAGCGGTCCCTTGTCGTAGGGCGGCAGCATCATCCTGGTGGCGGCGAAGAAGCCCTGACGATAGACAGGGCGCATTTTGGAAAAGGTCTGAAAGCCTTCGTAACCGTGGTAATGGCCCATGCCGCTGGCGCCGACACCGCCGAAGGGCATGTCGTGCTGAGCTACGTGCAGCAGCGCGGTGTTGATGCATACGCCGCCCGACATGATGTGGGTCACGTAGTAGTCCTGCAGGGCGCGGTCCCTGGTGAAGGGATACAGCGCCAGTGGCCTGTCGTGCTGGTTGACATAACCGGCCACTTCTTCGCGAGTGGTGTAGGTCTTGACCGGCAGCAGCGGGCCGAAGATCTCGCGCTGCATGATGACCATGTCGTCGCTGACGTCGAACACCAGGGTCAGCGGGAATTTGCGCAGGCTCTTGTCCGGCGTCTGGTCGGGGAAGAGATTGACCACGCGCGCGCCCTTGGCCACAGCGTCATCCAGCGTGGCCTGCATGCGGTCATAGGCGCGCTGGTCGATCATGGACGTGTAGTCGGTATGATTGATGTCGGGGTAGCGCTCGGCTATTACCCGCTGGGCTTCGCGTTCGAAGTCCGCCTCGGAGCCGGCGGGAATGAAGACATAGTCGACGTTGGTGCAGATCTGGCCTGCATTGAAGGCCTTGCTCCACATGATGCGATCGACGGCCAGGGTCATCGGGAAATCCGGCGCGACCACGGCGGGTGATTTTCCGCCCAACTCCAGTGTCACCGGGGTCAGGTTGCGCGCAGCATTCGCCATCACGGCGCGGCCGGTCTGACCCGAACCCGTGAAGAAGAGATGGTCGAAGGAGATCGAGGAAAAAGCCGGGCCCACCGAGCCATTGGCGCTGCTGTCTTCGAAGAACTGAAGCTGTTGCGGCGGGAAATACTTCGGTGAGATGGACATCAGAAGACGCGTCAGATTGTTCGAGTTTTCCGACATCTTGACCATCGCCCGGTTGCCGGCGGCGAAGATGGCGGTGAGTGGCCCGAACGACAGCAGCAGCGGAAAGTTCCAGGGTACGATCACGCCGACCACGCCCAGCGGCTGGGGAATGACACGGTTGCTGGAGGTGGGGTAGACCATCAGATCGATGTGGCGCTTCTGCGGCTTCATCCACTTCTTCAAGTGCTTGATGGTGGACTTGATATCTCCCAGCACGACGAAAAACTCGGCGAACAGCGTCTCGAAGGTGGAACGGTTGCCGTAGTCCTGATTGATCGCTTCAATCAGTGCCTGGCGGTTGTCTTTCAGCATCTGCGCCAACTTCTTGAGGTCTTCCACGCGCTGGGCATGGCTGCGCTCGGGCGTGGCAAGGTAGGCGGCGCGTTGGTGCTCGAAGCAGGATTGCATGGCGGGGGGAACGATGGGCTGGGCAATATTCAGGGCACTCATGCCGAGGTCCTTGTGTAGTGATTGAAAGGCGGCAAATGGGTTTGGCTACGCTTGTCGCGCAGCCGCCCCCCCTTCTATTGCAAAGGATTCAATGCCTCAGGTGTGGCGCTCACGCGTCCTTGAAGTTCGGCGCTCGTTTTTCCAGGAAGGCTGCAGCGCCTTCCTTGAAGTCTTCTGCGCCGGTCAACCGGGCGACTTCACTTAGCAGTGTTGCAAGCGCCGCCTCGGGGCCTTTTTCACGGGCCAGGCGCACCGACGCAAGCGCTGCCTTAACCCCGGACGGTGAGTTCTGCGCAATCAGCCGTGCGCATTCGAAAGCGCGCGTCATCAGCTGGCTCTGCGGGACGACTTCTTGCACCAGCCCCATCCGGCAAGCGGACTGAGCATCGAACTCTTGCGCCGTGAGGATGTAGCGAAGCGCGTTACCGAGACCGATTTTTGCCGGCAAGAACACGGTGGCCCCCCCGAACGGGAACAACCCGACTGCCACCTCGCGTTGAATGAACGTGACATCTTGCGCGGCGATAACAATGTCCGCTGCTGCCGCCAGCTCCACCCCCAGGTTCATGCACTTGCCATGAACGGCGAGGACCACCGGTTTGCTCCGGCGGCGAACGGTCGGGTCGATTTCGAGCATATCCACCAGCGATGGATCGCCGATACGCAACTCTCCCCGCGCGGCGAGAGGCGCAGAGCTGACGATGTCCATGCCCGAGGTAAAGAGCAAGCCATTGGCATGCAACACCGCACAACGCAGGCCTGGATCGTCTTCGTAGATCGCCATTGCCTTGGCCAGGCCGATGAACATGTCGCGGTCGAAGGCATTCATCTTGCGCGGACGGTCCAGGCAGATCGACAGCACATTACCGTGGCGTGTGATGACCACCCGATCCTCGAGGCGGTCGCCGGACACGGCATGGGTTTCGCGTTTTTCGCGCTCGCGCAGTACCAGGATCCGCCGCAGGATTTTCCCTGCAGGTGTTTTTGGAATGGCGTCGATGAATTCGATGTCGCGCAGCTTTTTATAGGGGGTAACACGCTGTGCGACGAAGTCGATCAGTTCGGCTTCTGTCACAGGTGAGCGCAGCACAACGAAGGCTTTGGGCACCTCACCGGATTCGGTGTCAGGGCTGGGCACGACGCCGGCATCGGCCACCGCCGGGTGCATCAACAACACACTTTCGAGTTCGACCGGGCTGATCTGGAAGCCTTTGAACTTGATGAACTCTTTGGCGCGGTCGATGATTCGCAGATTGCCGTGCTCATCGATCCGGCCTACATCTCCGGTTCGCAGCCAGCCCTGCGCATCGATCGTTTCGGCGGTTGCCGCCGGATTATTGAAGTAGCCGAGCATCACGTTGGGACCGCGTATCAGCAGCTCGCCATCCGCACCTGGCGCCACGTCCTGGTTGCCGCCGATTTCCACGACCCGCACCTCAATGCCGTGCATCACCCGGCCGACCGAACCTTCGGCCTCTTTCGGCATGCCTGGCTCGGAAACAGCGCCGGTGGTGGTGGATTCGGTAAGGCCCCAGCCGTTGAGCACCGGTACTTTCAATCGATCGGCGGCGCTCTTCAGCAGCTCGGCACTGATGGGCGAGGCACCGGAGATGGCCAGGCGCAGGCTCGACAGGTCGAAGTGATCGACCAAAGGATGCTTGGCAAACTGCAAGACAACCGGAGCAACGACCGGAGCGACAGTGATTTTGTAGTCCTGAATCACGCGCAAAGTCACTTCCAGGTCGAGCGCGGGCAGCACAATCAAGCGCGCGCCCTGAGAAAGCGCCGAGCCTATGAAGCTGGTTTGTCCATAGATATGGAAGAACGGCAGCGCCGCCAGGATGGTGTCGGACCTGCGGAAAACCTGGGCGGCGGTCACCTGCTCGGTCGCCGCAACGTAGTTGCGATTGCTGAGCATCACCGCCTTGGGGAAGCCGCTGGTGCCACTGGAGAACATCAGGGCCAACAGGTCTTTTTGCAGATCACGGCAGCGCTCTTCGGCCAGAGGCTTGCCCTCCAGCAACGAGGAAAACGGCGTGAGGCCCGCGGACTCACCCAGCACGAAAATGTCTTTCAACGGCAACGTGATCAAGGTGTCGCGCAGCCTTTCGAAGACTTGCGGGGTGACGATCACACGCGTGGCCCCCACCAGCTTGAGGAGTTCTCGCACGTCCTCCGGCGAGGACATGGGATTGAGTGTGGAGTACACGCCGCCGGCGAAGGCTATACCGTACAGAGCCACCGGGAACCAAATGCTGTTCGGCGCGATGATGGCGGTGACCTCCCCAGGCTCCAGACCGCGCTCTATCAGGCTGGCGGCAAGCACACGCACATGCCGGGACAGTTCGGCATAGGTGAGCTGTTCACCGCTCAGCCCGTCGATCAACGCCGGGTTGTCTGCGTAGCGTTGGATTCGCTCCAGAAATAGCCCGGCGAAGGAACCGACAGGTACTTCCAAAGGCCTTTGCGACAGAAATGAATTCATGTATTTACCCCGCTCGTGGTATTGGTCATCGCGTGTTCCGAGGCACGTTGGTGCGCCTGACGGGTCATCGACTCGTGAACCACAGTACGAGCGGGGTCGTGAGCTCGACAAACGACATTGGTTTTACTTGGATGACAAAATGTCACGTGAAAAGAAGATCCTCATCCCTGCGGAAAGCGTGCGACAGCTGCCCGCGCTCAATGCTTTTGAAGCCGCTGCGCGGCTGGGCTCCTTTCAAGAGGCCGCGACGTTCCTGCACCTGACGCCTTCGGCAATCAGTCACCAGGTTCGAAGGCTGGAAGGCGTATTGGGTGTGGCGCTTTTTGTTCGACGCAATCGGCAAATCGAATTGACCGAAAGCGGTCGCAAGCTGCAGCTGCACGTCAGCCGGGGGCTGGCCGAGATCTCTATCGGGCTTCAGGCGGTCAAACAAGCCAGTGACACCAGCCCTTTACGCATCAGCGTGGCGCCCAGTTTCGCGGCTACCTATCTGAGTGCGGGCATGGCGCAGTTCGAACGTGAGAACCCGGACATCACCGTGCATATGGAGTTTTCATCCAGGGTGGCCGATCTGGAAGCCCGCGAGCTGGACATCGCCATTCGCCATACCACGCAAACCCGATTCAACGTGTTTTCCGAAAAACTGGCGGATGTATCCGGTGCGCCTGTCTGTGCACCGCAAATAGCGGCAAGACTCGTTGCCGGGGAACGTATCGAGAGTATCCCTCGCATTGCGCTAGCCCAAGCGCCTGGGGTCTGGACGCTTTGGAATCAAGCCGCCGGACGCTTGGATATCCCGCCACAGCGTGAGCTGCTTTTTGAAAATCTGAGTGATGGCCTGCAGGCGGCCATTGACGGTCACGGATTGATGATGGCTCCGCTGGGGCTTATCGAAAAGCACCTGAAGAATGGCCAATTGGTCCTGCCTTTCAAGGAGAGGCTGGAGCGAGTGTCTGCCTACCGCCTGCTGTGTCTCAATGGCAATGAGATGTCTCCCAAAGTCTTGCGGCTGCGGCGCTGGTTAAAGGCTGTGATTCGCAAAAGCGGCCATTTCGGCGACGGTCTCGATGTCGCCAGCCATCAGGTCCCGCGCGAGGATCGATAACCGTTCATTCGAACAACTGACGGCGCCTGGCTCCCGGCGACATGGAAAACCAGCGCTGGCAAGCGCGATTGAACACGCTCTGTTCGCTATAGCCGAGCAGACCGGCAACCTGGGACATCGGCATGTGCCGCTCCGCCAGATAGTGATCGGCACGGTCACGCCGCAGGCGCTCGACTATTTCATCGAAGCTTCTCCCCTGCTCGGCCAGCCTTCGCTGCAACATACGCACGTGCATGCCCAGTTGCTCGGCAATCAATGGCAAACGGCAACGCTGTATCGGCATCATGCGCAAGACCAGGCGCTCGACCTGGCTGACAACATCCGACGTCGCTTGCAAGTCGAACTGCTGGAAATACTGTTCCAGTGCGCGATGCAGGTAGGGGGCTTGCTGTTCAATCCGCTGATTGAGTTGTTCGTCACGAAGTACCAGGGCGTTGCAGGATTGGCCGGTGCACACGGCAGTTTTGAAATAGCGTCGGTAACGTGCCTGAGCCGCTGGGTGATTGGCGGAAAACAGAACCGCCTGGGCAACGAAGTTGTCGCCATACAGCAGCTTCATACCGTTATGCGCCACCCCCATTGCCAGCTCCACCATTTGCCGTCGCGGGGTCGGTCCGGACAGGCGGATGTCGATCAACAGCCGCGGCGCGTGGTTCTCGCTCAGGTCCAGATCAAGCTGGATGCCCGGGCTGTGGTAGCCGATAAAACGGATGATTTGCTCCAACGCCTCCCCCGCCGTTGCGCACGTTCGAGCGATGACCGCAATCGGCCCCAGGACGTGCAAGTCCTGGTACTCGGCCATGCGCAGACCAAAGTCAGGGCAATCGAGCTCTCGTGCGGCAAACTCCAGCAGCCCGACCAGCGAACGCAACGGTACCCGTGCCTCCTCGTCCATCAGCACGTCCGAATGGATGCGGAAGCGCTCGAGCATGAGGTCGACTTGCCCGCCGAGCTGGCTTGCCACCTCACGGAATCCGGTAAACGAGCTTGTTCTGATCAATGTAGTCATGTCGTCAAAGATCAAATAATTGGCATGAGAGGTCAATTATTTTCTAACGCCTTCAGCCAACAATCGGTCCCAGGTACCTTTGTTGCTTCCTGGTGAAGCAGCCCCTGTTCGCTCGCTCGGGATCATTGTGTGATGGAATTCGACTACGTAATCATTGGTGCCGGTTCAGCCGGTTGTGTCCTGGCCAACCGCTTGAGTGCAAATCCCGATATCACGGTATGTTTGCTGGAGGCCGGCCCGGAAGACCGCTCGCCATTGATCCATGCCCCGGTGGGGGTCGCGGCGATCCTGCCGAGCCGACACGTCAACTGGGCCTTTCACACAGTACCGCAGCCCGGCTTGAACGGCCGTCGCGGCTACCAGCCACGCGGCAAGGTACTGGGCGGAAGCAGCTCGATCAACGGCATGGTGTACATCCGTGGCCACCACAGTGACTTCGATGATTGGCAGGCGCTGGGCAATCCCGGCTGGTCGTTCGCCGAGGTACTGCCGTACTTTCGCAAGAGTGAAATGAGCCACCGCGGCGCATGCGACTATCACGGGGCGCAAGGCGAACTCTATGTCGGCAGAAACCCGATGCATCCCGTCACACAAGCTTTCATCGAGGCGGGGCAGATGGCCGGACACCGCCACAATCCCGACTTCAATGGCATCAACCAGGAAGGCGTTGGCCAGTTCGATGTAACGATCCGCAACGGTCGGCGCTGGAGCACGGCCACCGCGTTCCTCAAACCGGTTCGACACCTGCGCAAGAACCTCACGGTGCTGACTTCGGCTGCGGCCGAACGCATTGTGCTCGAAGGCAAAAAAGCCGTCGGTGTCGAGCTGCGCCTCAAGGGCAATCGCCAGACCATCAAAGCACGCCGGGAAGTCCTGCTCAGTGCCGGTTGTTTCGGCAGCCCACAATTGCTGATGCTTTCGGGGATTGGCCCGCAAGAGGAACTCAAACCACAAGGCATCACGGTGCAGCACGAACTGCCAGGTGTCGGGCAAAACCTGCAGGACCATCCGGATGTCGTGCTCAGCTACAGAAGCCAGGATACGTCATTGATGGGTGTCTCACTGCGCGGCAGTGTGAAGATGGGCAAGGCCTTGATCGACTATGCCCGTCATCGGCGCGGCCCTTTTGTGAGCAACTTCGCCGAAGGTGGCGGCTTCCTGAAAACCGATGCCAAGCTTGCACGCCCGGATATCCAGCTGCATTCGGTGATCGCGATGATCGACGACCACAACCGCAAACTGCACTGGGGTCACGGCTTCAGTTGCCACGTCTGCGTGTTACGGCCCAAGAGCATCGGCAGCGTCGGTTTGCAATCAAACGATCCGAGCGCCCCACCGCGCATCGACCCGAACATTCTCGGGCATGACGACGATGTCGAGACCCTGCTCACGGGCTACCGCATGACCCGGAACATCATTCAACAAGCACCGATGGCGCGTTATGGCTTGAAGGATATGTTCAGCGCGGGTTTGTACGGCGATGAACAGCTGATCGAACTGTTGCGCCAGCGTACCGACACCATTTATCACCCGGTCGGTACCTGCAAGATGGGCAACGACGAGCATGCGGTGGTGGACAGCCAGTTGCGCGTGCATGGCATCGAGGGGCTGCGGGTGGTGGATGCCTCGATCATGCCGACGCTGGTGGGCGGCAACACCAACGCCGCTTCAATCATGATCGCCGAACGCGCGGCGGACTGGGTGTCCGCGACTGGGTGATCCTGCTGTCGAGTCGACCTTCGGCGTTGCTGTCGGAGGTCAGCGGTTTCGCTACACAGGTTCCGAACTGCGCGGCAGTGGTTTGAGGTGATTTGTTCCTGATCAGCTAAGGTAACTGGGTCAACCACCCGTTTGGGCAGATCATCCATGAACGCCTACTTCACCCTGTTCTTCGGTATGTTCACAACCCTCCTGGCAATCATCAATCCACTGGAGGCCATTCCGGTTTTCCTGGGGCTGGTACAAGGCAAGGATGCCGCCGATCAGCGTCGAGTGGCGCGCAAGGCCTGCCTTTATGCGCTGCTGTTGATGTTTTTCTTTTTGATTTTCGGCAACCTGCTGCTGCGTTTGTTTGAAGTTCCGCTGAGTATGATTCGGGTGGTCGGCGGGGTGATCCTGATGCGGATCGGCTTCGAGCTTTTTGCGCCCTCGCCCGACAGCAGCCTGATTCCAAGCGGTGGCAAAGGCGAAGAGGACGTATCTTTTATCCCCATGGCCATGCCGATCATGTTCGGCCCCGGCGCCATTGCTACGGTGATTGGCCTGACCAGCACCATCAAGGACTCCGACCGCGCCATACTGTCCTTCGCCGTCGTGGCGCTGGCGATCTGCGCCACCATGCTGGTCACTTACCTCTCCTTGGCCTACGCCAACAACATCCTCAAGAAGATTGGCCCACAAGGCATCGATGCCGCGACCCGCATCGTTGGTTTCTTCGTTTCGGCGATGGGCGTGGGCCTGATCTTTCACGGGACGGTGGAGTTTCTGCAGTCCTATGGGGTACTGCTCAACGGTGTAGCGAAGTAGGACTGCAAAGCTCTCATGCAAAAAAACGGGCGCCTGTTTGGGGCGCCCGCACGGCTGATCAGTCACGGTGTCAATCGTGTCCGTTATGACCGTTCTGCTTCATGGCTTTGAGGATGCCGTCCAGATTGTAGGTTTCCGGCGCCTGCATGGGCGGGAAGTCCTTGTACGACATCAGTTCCTTCTCCCAGAGCAACTGTCCAATCGGCAGCATGTTCCAGTTGTAGATATAGGCGTTACCCGGTGAGCCCAAGGCACCGCCATAGCCCGTGATGGACTTCGCATCGGCACCGACCGTTGTTTCAAAAGGGTCGCGCTTGAGGTTGAGCAGTTGGGTCCAGTGGAAAGTGGTTGCGCCATACAGCCCGCCCGTCGCGGTATCCGGCACCATGGTGTAGTACATCTTCCAGTTCTTGTAGCGCACCGCCGAAGGTTGCGAGCCGGTGTAGTAGAAGAAGGTGTCGCGCGCCGACTTGTCGGACTTGCCGGTCAGGTAGTCCGTCTGATCCACGCCATCGAGCTTGGTCTTGACGATGCCGGGATAATTGCCCGCCATGATCTGCTCGTTCAGCTCATTGCCCTTCTTGCCGCCAGCGATACTGACCAGTGTCGGCACCCAGTCGAGCGAGGCAAAGATGTCGGTCAGGACCGTGCCTGGCTTGATCACCCCAGGCCAGCGGATGACCAGCGGCGCACGCATGCCACCTTCCCAGGTGGTCAGCTTGCCGCCCTTGAACGGGGTTGTACCGCCGTCGGGGAAGGTAATGGTTTCCGCGCCGTTGTCGGTGGTGAAGACGACAATGGTGTTGTCCAGTTGGCCCATGTCCTCGAGTTTCTTCAGGACATAACCGATGTTGTCGTCCAGTTGCTTCATGCCTGCTTCGTTGGTGCCCCAGTCTTTTCCGCCGGGCTCACCGACCATGGCGTCATACTTGGGTGGCAGCACCGTGGTGATGTGCATGCGTGCCGGGTTGTACCAGACGAAGAAGGGTTTACTGGTCTTCTTCGGATCGTTGCGGTCGAGGAAGTCGATGACCTTGGCGGAGATTTCTTCATCCACGGACTTCGAACGTTCCAGGGTCAGCGGCCCTTCGTCCTTGCACGTGGTGTTCTTCTGCGTACCGTCGCTGGAGACGCAGGACATGACCGGACGAGGTGGCGTCAGGCAGGTGCCTTCCCGCGGATCGATGGCGCCAGGCACATCCGGCAGCCCGTTGATCGGCGTGGCCTTACACGGTGGGGCGATGCCCTGCACCTGGGGCGTCTTGTTGATATCGACAAAGCTCACGCCCTGCATCGCATCGAGGTGATAGAGGTAACCCCAGAATTCCTGGAAGCCGTGGGATGTCGGCAGCGCTTCGAAGTTGTCGCCCAGGTGGTTCTTGCCGAACTCACCAGTGGTATAGCCCAGATCCAGCAAAAACTTGGACAGTGCAGGGGTGCCAGGGCGCAGCCATGACGGGCTGCCGGGCAATTGCGGTGGGATCATGCCGGTACGCAGCGGATGCATCCCGGTAAAGAAAGCGTTGCGCCCCGCCGTACAACTCTGCTCGGCGTAATAGGTCATGAATTTCGCGCCTTCCTGGGCGATGCGGTCGATATTCGGCGTTTCACCCACCGCCAGGCCCTGGTGATAGATGCTCGGCTGCATCCAGCCGATGTCATCGGCCATGATGAACAGGATGTTGGGTTTCTTGTCGGCCGCTTGAGTCACTGTCGGCAGGCTGGCGCCAATTGCCAGACTGCTCAACGCCAATCCCGTCAGTACAAGTTTTCGCAGTTTCATGAACTTGATCCTCGTCCAGTTGATTCACATAACTACCCGTCTCGGATACGTCGTGCTCTCATCTCTCAAGGCTCAAAAACTGCAACTGCCCCCTCCTTATACTGACGCTCAATCCGTCATTCGGTGTGGCACTTTAAATATTGAGCTTTGACCGCAATGGCTTGTGGCCCTTGTCACGTACATCCCAATCCGGCCTATACCATTAACAGAAGGTGAGTGTAGACCCGCATTTACAAAGTGCGGGCCGCAAAGGCGCGTCCTATTGGCGTCACATCATGTCAGCGCTTTGCCTGGGCGACATCGCCACAAAAGATATCGACGCTGCCGTCTTCAGGTGATGTCCGTACGACGATGGAATATTTTCCGGAAAGCAACTCTGACGTTGCGATCGGCGCATTACGGTAAAAACTCCAGCCATTGGACCCGGCTTCATTTTTTGTATTGACCTTATCGTTCATTGCAAAAGCAACAGGTCCGGGTTGCTGACAGCTGCCTTTGTTGATGAAGGTGTAAATGCGCGGCGGCAGGAGGGTTCCGGTCGGAACGCCAGTGATATAGAAATCAAAATTGGTCTGGTTGCCTTCGGCTGTCAGGGTGGCGTTGCCCGTCTGGCCCGCATTGCGGTGGGTGGCCGCCAGAGGCAGATTCATTGAGTGGTTCGAAGCCGTGCTGCAACCGAAAAGACCTGCCATGAGTAGCGCGAGTGGAACGATGCGGGTATTCATAACAACCTCCAAAAGTGGAAGAAGTGCATGGGGGAACATTGGGTATAGCTCATTAATAAATGGGCTGTACCTCAATAAATCCGCATTGGAAAACTTCGCACCTGCCACCCGGCGATCAGGCAAAAAATAGAAGAAACGCTGACAGTGTCATCTGTCCTTGGTTTCACGCCCCCATGATCTTGACCAACAGACTTTCGCGCTGGCAAACGTCGGCCTCCACGGCCCTCACTTCATTCATGAACACCTCTACCGCGGGTGGCAGCGAACGTTCCTTGAGGTAAATGAAGCCGTACCGGGTACGCAGTGCGAGGTCCTGAACGGGTAACGGCGCGATTTCACCCGCCGACAATTCGCGCTCGAACGTCGACAGATTCCCCAGCGCCAGGGCGTTGCTGTTCTCGACGAACTTCACGATTTGCATGGGCACATCAATTTCGATGGCCGGTACGAAGTCTCCGGTCAGCGCATCATAGGCACCGGCGCAGCCCAGCGTTGCCGGAAGCAAGTGGGTCGCCAACCGCAAGGGAATGCGCGAAGCCACCCAGGGGTAATCGAGTGTTTGTGCCAGCGTCAGAGGACGGTCTTGCGCAAGCAGCGGATGGTCCGGGCGACAGAACAGGCGGCCTTCATGCTCCCCCAACAGCTCGAAGGTGAGTTCTTCCCGGCCTTGCAAGGTGCTGATTTCAGCGATGCCAAGATCCACCACGCCGGTTGTGACCTGGTGAGCCACCTCGCGCCACCCGGCCACATGGGCCGTCACCCTGATTTGTGGATGCCGGGCATGCATCCGCGCGATGCCGGCGTAGCCGCTGATGATGCTGGGGTAAGGACCGAAAGCGACTTTCAGCGCGCCGATATCCCCGCCCGCCAGCAAGGCGATGTCACGCCGCAGATCCTGCTCTGCCACTAACAGGCGCCGACTCTTCTCCTGAAGCAAATGGCCAAATGCAGTCAGTACAACACCGTCGGTGCGTCGATCGAACAACGTGACCCCGAGTTCGCGCTCCAGCAACTGGATGCTTTTACTCAGCGCCGGTTGGGAAACACCCAGAGCCTTCGCGGCCCGGCCAAAGTGTGCGTGCTCGATCAATGCCAAAAACTGACGTAGACGGTTTGGTGTCATTTCATAACCTTTACGTTATCGAAAACATTTAAAACGGAATTTTTAGGAATCAGATCAATATGCTATTCATGGTTCGACGGGTCAAGCCGAGAACGCAGAACACTTGCGTTGCCTTGACACCCTTGGACATTTCATCTGGCGCAGGAACCTTTCATGTACAACAAGACCCTCCATCTGGCACTGGCGATCACACTTGGCGGTGGCATCAGCCCTAGCGTTTTCGCGGCCGATGCAAACGGCGCAGCTCCCGATCCGGCTCCATCGCAAAACGTGCACTTCGACAGCAAGGGCAAGGCGCCTTCGTCCTACACGGTCGACATGCAGAACACTGTGCGCAAGACACTCCCCTTTGCAGACAAGCGCGACCTTGAAGAAGCGAAAAAAGGCTTCATCGCCGCACCGCCCTACAAGAAGATCATGGCCGACGCCGGGAATGTCGCGTGGAACATGGGGAGCTACAACTTCCTGAATGAAGGCAAGGATTACGACAGCATCAATCCGTCGCTGCAGCGTCAGGCGGTACTCAACACGGCCTATGGCCTCTATGAAGTCGTTCCGGACAAGATCTACCAGGTGCGCGGGTTTGACCTGGCCAATATCACGTTCATCAAGGGCGACACCGGCTGGATTGTCTTCGACACGCTGCTGTCGAAGGAGACCGCCAGGGCCGCCCTGGACTTCATCAACGAAAAACTGGGCAAGCGCCCGGTCGTGGCGGTGGTGATCTCCCACTCCCATGCCGATCACTTTGGCGGAATCCGCGGCGTGGTCGACGAGGCCGATGTGCGCAGCGGCAAGATCCCGCTGATTGCGCCGCAAGGTTTCATGGAGCATGCCGTGGCTGAAAACGTCTACGCCGGCAACGCCATGAACCGGCGGGCGTTCTTGCAATATGGCTTGCTGTTACCCCACAGCCCGTACGGTCATGTCGACATGGCCATTGGTAAAAACGCTTCCAGTGGCAACATGGGGCTGATCGAGCCCAACCGTTACATTGCCAAGGATTTCGAAACCCTGACCATCGACGGTATCGAAATGGAGTTCCAGAGTACGCCCGGCACTGAAGCGCCTGCGGAGATGAATACCTGGTTCCCACAGTTCAAGGCGTTCTGGGCCGCCGAAAACATCACCGGCACCATCCATAACATCTATACCCTGCGCGGCGCCCTCGTCCGCGACCCGCTGGTCTGGTCGAAGAACATCAACAATGCCCTGTATCGCTACGGTCAAACGGCAGACGTCATGTTCGCCTCCCACAGTTGGCCACGCTGGGGCAACGAGCGGATTCAGGATGTAATGCGCGCGCAACGCGATGCCTACGCCAACCTGAACAACGCCGTGCTGCATGCCGCCAACCAGGGCGTCACCATCAACGAAATTCAAAACGTCTACAAACTGCCCGAAAGTCTGAAAAACAACTGGGCGACCCATAGCTACCACGGCTCTGAAGAACACAACAGTCGTGCGGTGATCAACCGCTACCTGGGTTACTGGGATGCCAATCCGGCGACGCTGATGCCGCTATCGCCAAAGGACTCGGCCCCGCTCTACGTGGAAATGATGGGAGGCGCCGACAAGATCATGACCAAGGGGCAATCCTTGTTCGATCAGGGCAAGTACCGCGAAGCCTATGAAATCCTCAACAAGCTGGTGTATGCCGAACCGCAGAACAGCAAGGCCAAGGACTTGCTCGCGGATGTCTATGAGCAAGTCGGTTATCAGAAGGAAAGTGCCGGCGTGCGCAACAGTTTCCTTTCGGCAGCCTATGAACTGCGCCATGGCATGCCCAAGGGCCTGCCGCCAAAAACCGGCGGCCCCGACATGATTCGCGGCATGAGCACCGAGTTATGGCTCGAATACCTCGGCATTGCCCTCGATGGCAGCAAAGTCGCGGATCAACACTTCATCTTCAATCTCAAGACGCCCGATAACGGCGAGCAGTTCGTGGTGGAGTTGAGCAACTCGACATTGACCAATATCAAGGGGCAACAAGCCAGCAATGCCGACCTCACCATCACCCTTGATCGTGCTGATCTGGAAAGCGTGATGGCGCGCAAGACCGGATTTGAACAACTCGTCGCAACCGGCAAGGCCACCTTCGAAGGCAACCGCAAACCGTTCGAAGTGTTGATGGCGGCGATCACCCCGTTTAACCCGACCTTTGAACTACTGCCAGGCACCCTCCAGTAATCCACCAGGACTGCGCTTCATCCTGCCCCGGGGTGAAGCGCTTTGGCGTTCTACTTCGCGATCCTGAATAAACAATAACGAGCCTGGATGGCGCTATTCACAAGTTGTTCCTTCCAATATCGAGAATATGAACTACCACTTATGTGTGACCCCACCAGGCCGTTTGAACGTAATTCAGGTTTTTCGACGTTCGTTATTTCACCCTTATTCGAAAATGCACATTTGCCGGGATTAAATCCATGCAAACCAGAACAGGTGCACTGCCTGCCTTTACGCTACTTGCCTTGTGCAGCCAGCAAGCACACGCCGGCGGCCTGATGCTCTACGAAATCGGCACCGATAACGCCGGCCTGGCCAACGCCGGTGCCGCCGCCAGGGCCCAAGGCCCTTCCACCATTGCCAGCAATCCGGCGGGCCTGAGTTACTTGCCGGGAACACAGATCACCGCGGGCTTGCAGGTGCTTTACGGCGACCTCAAGTTCGATCGCGACGAAGACACCAACGTGCCGGGCAGCGGCAGTGGCAATGCCCTCGACCCGATCCCCGGCGGCAGTTTTTTCATCAGTCATGAACTGGACGACCACTGGAGCGTGGGCTTCGGCCAGTACGCCGATTTCGGCCTGGCGGTCAATTACGACAACGACTGGTCCGGGCGCTACTTCGCACAGAACGCCAGCCTCGGTGGTTTGTCGCTGGTGCCGAGCGTGGCTTACCGCTTCAACGAACAATGGTCGGTGGGCCTCGGCGTCAAGGCCATGTACGGCATGTTGCAAGCCCAGACCGCGATTGACCGCTCGCCGTTCGGCTTTACCGACCGCACGGACGGCCAATTCAAATACAAGGACCAGGATTGGGGTTTTGGTGCGAATGTCGGTGTCATCTACGCCCCGCAACCCGGCACGCGAATTGGCCTGACCTACACCAGCCAGGTCGATCTGGACTTCGAGGACCGGCTGGATGTGAAAGGCGATGGCCGACTGCTCGAGCGCGTCAACAACACCAATACCGAACTCGACATGAAGGTGCCGCAAACCGTCACCCTGAGCCTGTTCCAGCAACTGGACCGGCAATGGGCCTTGCTCGCTTCGGTCAACTGGCAGGACTGGTCGGAGTTCGGCGACATTGCGGTGCAGGTCGACACCACCGCGGCTGGCTCCCAATCGACCACGGTCGATGCACATTTCAAGGACACCTGGCACCTCTCGCTCGGCGCGCAATACCAGGCCACCGAGCAATGGCTGTGGAACGTCGGCGTGGCTTACGACAGCAGCGCCGTGTCGGACAGCAACCGCACCGTGACCGTACCGATGGCCGAATCCTGGCGCTTTGCGACAGGAGCCACCTATGCGCTGGACAAGGACACCGACGTCAACCTCAGCTGGGCCATGATCTGGATTGGCGACATGCCGGTGGACCAGACCAGAAACGTTTCGGGCAATCGAATTTCCGGTCAATTCGACAGCGCCTGGATTCAAGCCGTGACCGGAAACATGACCTGGCGCTTTTGAGTGTCTCGCCACACAAAAGCGACTTCATCCGAGGAGCACACAGCATCATGAATCTGTCCCGAAACCTGCTTGTCAGTGCCGCCGTGGCCGGGCTTCTGCTCGGCGGTTGCACCTCCAAAGTCACTGAACAGGCGCAGTACTCCGGCTACCTGTCCAGCTACGACAATCTGCAGGAGGTCACCACGCCCAGCGGCGGTACGGCGATGCGCTGGGTGAGCCCGTCGTGGAACCCCAATGCCTATGACACGGTAGCGTTCGAGCGACTGGAACTGTATCCGGCGCCCAAGCCCAATGAGCGGGTCAACCAGCAGACACTCGATGACATCCGGGACTACATGAGCAACAGGGTCAAGGCGACGCTGGGGCAGAAATACCGGATGGTCCACCACACGAGTGCCGCGCCAAAAGGTTCGAAACCCTTGATCCTGCGCGCCGCGATTACCGGCGTGAGCGCCTCCAACGAAGGCATGAAATGGTATGAAGTGGTGCCCATCGCCGCTGTCGTCGGGGCGACACAGGCGGCTACCGGTCACCGCGATCAGGACACCGAACTGTATATCGAGGCCGAGCTCATCGACGCGAGAGACAACCAGACCGTGGTCAGGGTCGTGCGCAAGGTGTTCGGCAAGCAACTGTCCAACGAAACCCAGAAAATCACCGCCCAGGACTTCAAGGCGGCGATCGACAAGTTGAACGTCGATCTCTGGGCATTCATCCGCAGTTGAACCCCTGGTTCAACCGCCAACCGATGTTGGCGGCTGAATCGCTCCCGGAAGAGGAATGGCTGATATGGCTTCCCATGCATTGCTTCGACTCACACATTTGCACAAACCTTTAATCGCCGCAGCGCTCATCGCCAGCGCGCTTGCGTTAAGCGCTTGCGCAACGGTGGATGCCCAGACGACCGCCTACGTCGGGGTCGAGCACCCTGCTCCGACCCTGCCCGCCGAAGTCCAGATATTACGCACGGAACCGAAGCGCCCCAGTGTGCGTTTGGGCGAAATCCTGATTGATGCCAGCGTCGACCCGGCACCGCCCATCACCCAGGTCGAACAGAAACTGCGTGAAGAAGGCGCCAAACTGGGTGCAGACGCGGTGGTGGTGGTTTATGACCGGATCCAACCCGTCGCTGCTTACGTGACCGGTCCTCTGTGGAACCGCGACATCGATACGATTCAGGGTCGCAAGCTCAAAGGCATTGCCATCAAATACCAATGACGAGGTGTACAGCTATGAAAGCAATCCTGTCCTGGCTGACGGTCACGTTGGCGACGGTCTTGATCAGTGCCTGTTCCGCCGTGGGGTCGAACGATGGCGGCGCCGGTGAAATGGAGATTCGCTCGGGCAAGATCGAGCAGATATCGCTGACGCAGATGCAGACCAATCACGACAGTGGCGTCGGCGCCGTACTCGGGGGCCTTGGCGGCCTCGGTATCGGCAGCCTGATCGGCAGTGGCACCGGGCGCGACGTCGCCATGGTCGCCGGCGCACTCGCCGGTGCGGTGGGCGGTAACTATGCAGAGAAGAAAAAGTATGATCAGCCGGTTGCAGCGCAACAGGTCATCGTTCGGGTGAAAAGTGGAGTGCTGGTATCGGTGACCCAGCCGATCAATCCAGCCCTGAGCAAAGGCATGAACGTCTACATCGAAGGCTCGGGGAATAATGCCCGGGTGCTGCCACAAGGTGGATAGTGGCCACGCCTGGAGCGGTAAACCGCCATTGATCAGGCAGCCCGAGGCCGTCTTCGCTGGCAAG